>JBDNIR010000275.1:0-8084 GCA_041688195.1 Marinobacter sp. | reverse complement strand
TAAGGTCACTGATCTTGCTCAAAGCCATAGTCTCCGAAGAAACGGAGTCAGTCAGCACGGCAGCGCCGGACCAGGTAATGCCATAGGTCGCGTCGTTATCACCCGTGACGTCAAATTTGGCGGCGGTTGGAGTGGAACCTATGGAAGACAGAATAGGCCCACTTGTTGTTCGGGTACCATCGGTGGCAACGGTCACGTCACCTCCGGCGCCAGGCGCAAATTTACCGAAATCCAGATCTACCGCTTTTAAGATCGTGATTGGCGCGATTACGGTGCTGGTCGAATTGGTCGTAGCTACTTTAGCGGCGAAGCTGTTAGACGCCCCAAATGCCCCCAGCGCAACGGCCGAAGCCAGTGCAGCACAACGAAAAGCTTTGTTAAAGAAAATGGATGAGTTCATTGTAATTCCCCTGTAAGCCATACCAACGGATTATGACCGTTAGCAATTGCTTGATTTGATACCAGTCGGGGGGATCCGAAAACACAGCAGTGCGGGTGGATACGGTGAACCCATACCCGGAAGAACCACATGAAATGTCGGCGATCCCGCTGTCATAGAACTGTTAAGTCCGTTAGACCGGTGACTTTGCGTCCCCGCCTTTCGGCGGGTTTGCCTTTTCGTACGCATTCAGAGTAGCTAAGATTTGCTTTCTTAGCAAGATAAGTAAAGTCGCGCCTTTTAGATACTGCAGAAGGGTCTTCCACTACTCTGATTCAACATAGAAAGCATAACATTGTCAGCGATCCTTGATACCAAACGTTACGCGGAAACCTCGCCAAACCCCATATACTTGAGGTAGTCAAGAACGTTAAAGATACACCTTCAGTGCCATACTAAGCACCGTGTAAAAAAACCGATCGAACCTAAGGGCAACCGCTAGCAGGCCATGATTATGTCGGATACCACACCCAAACAATCTGAACAGGAACGGCTAAATGCCAAGCTGGCCCAGGCAAATCGGCAACTGCTGCAATCTGAAAAGCTGGCGGCCATTGGGCAATTGGCAGCTGGGGTGGCCCATGAAATCAATAACCCCGTTGGTTATGTGTATTCCAATTTGCAAAGCCTGGGTAGTTATCTGGATGACATATTCAGGCTGACAGACGCAATAGATTCAGCCGCTTCTCTAAATGACCTGAAGGCGATCAAAACGAATATCGATTACACCTTTCTGAAAAATGACTTAAAAGACCTTCTGGCGGAATCCAGGGAAGGAATCGAGCGTGTCAAAACCATCATTTCTGCGATGAAGGACTTCTCTCATATAGAAGATGAAGAATTCAAGCTGGCGGATCTGCACAGGGGCATCGAAACCACACTGAACTTGGTTAATAACGAATTAAAATACAAAGCAACCGTCATAAAATTGTTCGGAGAAGTGCCAGAAGTGGAGTGCATCAGCTCCCAGATTAACCAGGTAATTATGAATCTGCTCGTAAACGCTGCCCACGCGATTGAGGATTTCGGAGAGATCATCATCCGCACCCTATGTGACGGTGATCACGTGATAGTTGAAGTGGAAGACAGCGGTAAGGGGATTGCTGAGGAGAACCTGCACCGCATTTTTGAGCCTTTTTTTACCACAAAGCCAGTGGGAAAGGGCACCGGCTTGGGCCTATCGCTATCTTTTAATATTATTCAGAAGCATAACGGGAGCATCACTGCGGAGCGCGCTTCTTCGGGAGAAGGTGCCTGTTTCCGTATCTCCTTACCACTCAAGCAGCCAAAGGGCGTTACAGAAAACGGACGGGTCTGATTATGACAGTGGCTCTTCAATCCAAGGCCAGCTTGTTGTTGGTAGATGATGAGGAAAACATCCTTCGGAGCTTGCAAAGGGTTCTCCGTAACGAGCCGTACGAAGTTCAATCAGCGTCTTCTGGCGAAGAGGCATTGGCACTGCTTAGTACCCAAAGATTCGATCTGGTCATTTCAGATGCCCGTATGCCTGGCATGGACGGCCCCAGCCTTCTGTCCGAGATCAAAAAACAATGGCCTTGGAGCATTCGCATATTGCTTACCGGCTATGCCGATATTAATTCAACCATCAAAGCCATCAACGATGGTCAGATCTACCGCTACATCAGCAAGCCCTGGGACGACGAAGAGCTGAAACTGGTCATTCGCCATGCGCTCGCATTCCAGTTGTCGGAGCGTCGCCGGCTGGTGTTGGAGAAGCTAACCCGAAAGCAGAATAAGGAACTACAGGCGCTGAATTCGAGTCTTGAAGACAAGGTACTGGCCCGCACCGAAGAGTTGAAGGAAATTGCGGATATGCTGGACGCGGCCTACCAGGAACTGAAACATAGCTATGTAACCGCAACTGAAGTCTTTTCCACACTGATCAACAAACGTTTGCCGGCCGATCGTCGGCCCAACGCCAAGGTCATCGCTCTGGTTAAAGCCTATGCCGAGTACAATGAGCTGGATGAAGACATCGCCAGGGATCTGTATATGGCAGCTGCCCTTTACAATCTTGGCAAGGTCAGTTGGCCCGATGAAATGTTCAAGGCCCCTTCTGACCTGCTTTCAAAAGACCAGCGCCTGGAATACCAAAAGTATCCTGTAAGTGGGGAGCAGTTGCTGATGGCTCTGGAACCTTTGAGAGATACCGCATTGATCATCCGCCACCATCAGGAGAAGTGGAATGGATACGGCATCCCGGACCAGATGGAGGGCGTCGAGATTCCGCTAGGGTCCCGAATCCTTCGTCTGGCCGTAGACTTCATGGAGTTGCAGTATGGCCTGATCCTGGAGCGAAGAGTATCTCGGGAGAATGCCTTGAAACTAATCAAACGTCATCGAGGAAGGTTCTACGATCCTGATATAGCAGATCGATTTCTGGAAGTGTGTCTGAATGTAGCCCCCGACGTGGAACACGATGACCCCGACGTTTTGGCTCTGGACACCCTTCGGTTGAAGCCCGGAATGGTGTTGGCCCGTAACCTCTACGCGGCCTCCGGTACTCTGTTGCTCAACGAAGGTAAGCAGTTGACATCCATACTCATTGACAAACTGGTCGCGTTTGAAAAAGGCGGACCGAACGGGATTCGATACACGGTTTATGTCAACCGGCCGGAAGAAACGGAGAACACAAAATGACCAAGATTCAGCTGGTTGACGACGAGCAAAACATTCTTAATGCCCTTAAGCGATTATTACGCCCCCACGGGTGGGAGATTCATACTTATGCCAATGTCGAAGAGGCGCTGGGCGGGCTGCTGAAACATGATTATGCAGTAATTATTACTGACTACCAGATGCCGACGGTAGATGGAGTAACTTATTTGCAATTTGCTAAGCAGCGGCAGCCCAATGCGATGAGGTTGGTGCTGAGTGCCTATGGCGATCGCAACTCAATGATCAAGGCCATTAACCAGGCGGAAGTCTATCGTTACCTTTCGAAACCGTGGGATGACTATGAGGTGGTCGCAGCCATCAAGGCGGCCATTGATGTTTATGAACTGAAATCCGAGAACCAACGTCTGCTGAATGAAATCAATTCTCAGCGTCAAATGATAAAAGTCCGGGAACAGGAACTGCTGCGTCTGGAGAAAGACAATCCAGGCATTACCCGTGTTCAACGCGACGCCGACGGCTCTGTGCTGATCGATAACCAGTAAAGAGGCATTCATGGCAGATCACAGCCCGCAAGAAAACAAGCTGGCACTGAAGGTGGTGTTTTACGGCCCGGCACAGAGCGGTAAGACTACCAACCTGATGCAATTGCATTCGTTACTGAACCCTCAGCGCAAAGGGGAACTGATGGTGTTGGAGACTCGCGACGACCGTACTCTTTTCTTCGACATGCTTCCGATTGGATTAAAAGGGGATTCCGGACTTGATCTTCGATTAAAACTATACACCGTTCCGGGTCAGGTTCAGCATGACAGTACCCGTAAAGCGGTTTTGTCCCGTGCCGACGGCGTGGTTTTTGTAGCGGATTCGCAAACCGGCCAGCAAGACAATAACGCCAATGCGTTCGGCAACCTGGAAAAGAACCTGGAAAAGGTCGGGCTTGACATCGACACCTTGCCCATGGCCATTCAGTTCAACAAACGCGATTTGCCTGACGTGGTTGAGGAAGCTGAACTCCAACAGCGTTGGTCAAGCACTCCTTGGGCGCCGTTGCAACTGGCATCTGCCCTTCAAGGGAAGGGCGTTATCAATACCTTCAAGGTACTGCTGGATCGACTTTACACCGAAGTGGACAAAGAATTTGCATTGAACTCTGCCCACGGAATAGATCGCGAGACTTTTATCAGACAGCTGAGCGCTGCCAGTGAGGCGAGTAGTGCGTAACTTCGGAGACGATCCGACACTTACTGATTTGCTTAGTAGTGATCAGCTCTGTCGTCTGAACAGAACATTGAGCGCTTTGTGTCGTAAGCCGGTGGAAGTTGGTTCCGACAAAAAGCCTGACGCTGTTGCACTGGAATTCAATCTGGAAACCGTAGGCTGGCTGTCGGGCGGCAGCTCTGAGAAGGAGCGACTCGCGGCAGCAGAACTAATCTCGTTTCTGATGATGTTCATTGCCAAATACCGACTGGCTGCAAACCTGCATCATGACATTACCGAAGCGAGTTATGCGGAGCTGCAACGCCAGAATGAGGCATTAAAAGCCTCAGAAGCTCGCTACCGGGAATTGTCCGACCTGCTTCAGGCCAAGGTGAACGAGCAAGTAGCGGTTATCGAACAGGCCCAGATGGACCTTTACGAGAGTGCCCGGCTGCGTTCCGTGGGCCAATTGGCCGCTGGTGTAGCCCATGAGATAAATAATCCGATCGGCTTCATATCCAGCAACCTCAAGGTTGCCGGGGAATACGTTAACGATATGCGCGATCTCATACCGGACACTGATCAGAATCGGGAATTATTGGATGACTTTATTGATCTGATAACTGAATCCTCCGACGGTGCACGCCGTATCACCCGTATTGTCTCCGACCTCAAGACCTTCTCTAGTATTGATCAGGCTGACTACACGCTTTGTGACATCAATGAATTGCTGTCCAGTGCCGTGCACCTTCTCCAGACCGAGTACGGTCATGACCTTGTCATCCTCGAAAAACTGAGCGAGATTCCGCGTGTTTCAGGTCATCCATCACGGCTATCCCAAGCTTTCTACAACCTGCTGGACAATGCCGCACAAGCGCTTAAATCAACCGAACAAGGTATTGATGGTGGACGCATCTTGACCAAAACCTTGATAAGTGCGAATGATGTCCAGGTCGTGATTCAGGATAACGGCTGCGGTATCGCGGAGGATATTCGGCAACGAGTCTTTGATGCTTTTTTTACGAGCCGTCCGGTGGGGTCTGGTACCGGTCTGGGATTGACCGTGGCACGTGACACCGTGCGCGCTCACCAAGGAACTATTCAGATCGACAGCAGGGAAGGTACGGGTACTCGTGTCACTCTCACACTGCCGATCAATTGAGGATTGATTATGGCTAAACGCTACTCGTCTCTGTTTTTTGAACAGGACCCGGAAGATATATCCCAGCCGCAGCCTGAAGATAAAAAGGCACCCTACCGTTTGCTGCTGGTGGATGACGAACCCAACATTCTGGCGTCCTTGCGTCGAGTCTTTCAGCGCGAAAACTATGAGTTACTGTTTGCAAACAATGGCGCTGAAGCGCTTCGTATCATGGAGAAACACCCGGTTGAGCTAATTATGAGCGACTTCATGATGCCCGGTATGAACGGTAGCGAATTGCTGAGGGAAACCCGCGAACGCTGGCCGAGCACTATCCGGGTAATGCTTACAGGCCATGCCAATACCGAAGCTGTCATGGGTTCTATAAAGGAAGGCGCGGTCTATCGCTTTATTCTCAAACCCTGGAACGATGATGACATCCGCCTGACTACTGCCCTGGCGCTAGAACAATACGAACTCATTAAATGCACACGAGACCTGGAACACCAGACAAAAAAACAGGACAAAGACCTTGATACCATCAGCAAGCTCACGGCAACCAACCGAAGCCAGCTTGCGATTCTGCTCCACAAGAAAGGCTGGCTTAATCCCCAGCAGATCCAACAGCTGCACCGGGAAATGCAAAACCACAAGACTCCAGTGGTTCGTCAATTGCTCAAGCATGAGTGGGTCGATTTCCACAAAGTGTTTGAAATGTTACGGGACGACATGTTGTTCGAGGAGATCGATCTCCGAGAATTCCAGCCTGACCCGGCGCTACTATCGCTGGTACCCCAGAAAATCTGTACCCGCCAGTTGGTGTTTCCGTTGCGAGTGCATGGCCAGCGATTAAGGCTGGCTATGGTCGACCCAATGGATGTGAACCTGATTGACGAGCTGGGCTTTATAACCGGCTATACAATTCATCCGTTGCTGTGTGAGACCACACAGATGCAGGCAAAACTTGCAGCCACCTTCGGGGACACCGCTGAGTTGGACGATTTTACTACCAGAGTCGGCACCGATGATCCCTACGAAGGTATTGAGATTGTTCTGGATGAAGAAAGTGATCAGGAATCGCTGGAGCAGCTTCTGGGGAGCTCCGAGGAACCACCCGCGATCCGCCTGGTCAATGCCATCATTCTCGAAGCCTTGCGTCTGGGTGCCAGTGACATCCACGTACATCCGCGTACCAAGTCACTGGTAGTCCGATACCGTATCGACGGGGTCTTACAGGACAAAATCCACATTCCCACCAATCTGCTGATGTCGGTGGTGTCACGCATCAAGGTCATGGCAGAGCTGGACATCACCGAACGCCGTAAGCCCCAGGATGGAAGAATTACCGTCAAAACCCCGATGAAGATCGTCGATCTGAGAATCTCCACCCTCCCCACCATCAATGGGGAAAAGGTAGTAATGCGGGTGTTGGAACGGCAATCTTCGGCCCAGTCTCTGGAGGATCTGGGCTTATCGGAGTACAATCTCAAACGATTGATGCACGTGGTGGCCAAGCCCCAGGGGATTATTCTTGCCACCGGCCCCACTGGAAGTGGTAAAACCACCACTCTCTACGCCTTGCTGCAACACAACGCATCATCAGAGCGGAATTACGTGACCATTGAAGACCCTGTGGAGTTTCATGTGGACATGGCCGGACAGGTGCCGGTAAAAGATCGTATCGGTCTGAGCTTTGCTAGTGCGCTCCGAGCCATTCTTCGACAGGACCCCGACGTCATACTGCTGGGGGAAATCCGTGATGAAGAAACCGCGGATGTGGCATTTCATGCCGCAATGACCGGACACCTGGTTTACTCCACCCTCCATACAAGTTCAGCAGCCGCCACGGTGGCGCGATTGCTGGACCTTGGCCTGAAGCCTTTTGTGCTCGCTTCAACTTTGGAAGCCATCATTGCCCAGCGTTTGGTCCGGCGGATCTGCCCCCACTGCCGGGAACAAACAGCTGCGCCCACAGAGATTCTTACGCAACTGGGGCCTCTATTCTTGGCACCAGAGCTGATGTTCTACCGAGGAAAAGGCTGCGATAAGTGCCACAAGGGCTACAAGGGGCGGGTTGCCATTCACGAGGTTCTCACAATCACCCAACCATTGCGTATTGCGATTACCGAAGGCGCAAGTGCAATGCAAATAGACTCTATTGCTCAGGAACAGGGTATGCGAGTACTTCTGGACGATGCGCTGGAAAAGCTTCGTGATGGCCTGACGACCGCCGATGAAATCCTGAGGTTGCTGGGGCCCCAGGTGTTAAACGAATGAGTGAGCAGGTACGCAGATTGGCGGAGCAGCAGCAGCCAATGACTGGTTTTCCTATTGACACAGACTGGGCACAGGAGGTGCAGAGCTACTGGACAAAAACTGTGAGCCTGCCAAGAAGAGCGGAATGCCATGATCAATAATGATCCCTTACTGCGAATTTTGCTGATCGACGATGATGAAGACGATTATCTGATTACCCGCGATCTCCTCCAGGACAGCAGCCCGATCAGCATCCAAATGGATTGGGAGAGCTCTCTGGATGGGGGACTTACTGCACTGGCTACAGGAACCTACGCTGCTGCACTGGTAGATCTCCGTCTTGGCTCCGACTCCGGAATTGATCTGATACAGAAAGCCCGGGCACGGAGCATTACCACTCCTTTCATTCTC
>JBDNIR010000274.1:0-5500 GCA_041688195.1 Marinobacter sp. | reverse complement strand
GCCCAGTTCCTGATTATTAAGAATGGCCTGCTCCGAGGCGGTCTGCATCAGCAGATACAATTCACGAACGGTATTCTGCAGCTCCCGTTGCTGAGTGCCTCCGCCCAGGTTAACGATAGCGAGTGCTGCCAGCAGCCCCATCACAATGAGGACAACCAGTATTTCGATCAGGGTAAAACCTGATGTTGGTCGTCTGAGTTGCACGCCAGGTCAGCCTTCGGTGTCCCAGACGCTGATGTCGGCTGCGTCCTCGGCTCCACCTTCCTGTCCGTCGGAGCCATAGGAATACAGATCATAGGGACCGTTGGAGCCCGGGCTAATGTATTCATAGCCGCGGCCCCAAGGATCTTCCGGTACGGTTTTCAGATAACCGTCCGGGTTCCAGTTTCGCGGCTCAGGACTGCCGCCCGGCTTGGAGACCAGCGCTTCCAGGCCCTGCTGTGTAGAGGGATAGTGGCTGTTGTCGAGTCGGTACAGATCAAGAGCATTGCCAATGTTGCTCATCTGGGTTTTGGCTACGGTGACCCGGGCCTGGTCACTGCGCCCCATGATGTTGGGTGCCACGATGGCGACAAGAAGGCCGAGAATTACCATGACCACCATGATTTCGATCAGGGTAAAACCACGTTGTGCTGTTACGTGTTTCATCATCTTGGCTCTCTGTTGTCCTTGCGATTAAAAATGGAACGCCCTAGCCCACCAGGTTACTCATATTCAGTATGGGTAACATGATGGCCAGCACGATGATCAATACAACGACGCCCATGATCAACAGCATCATGGGCTCGAACAGGCCAACAATGGCCGCGATTTTGGCCTGCAAGGTATTTTCCTGCATCCTGGCTGTTCGCTCCAGCATGCTGTCCAGCTCGCCACTGGTCTCGCCGCTGGCGATCATATGCAACATCATCGGGGGAAAGTACCCGGTATGGTCCAGCGAACGGTGCAGGCTACCACCCTCGCTCACCCGCTGTGCTGCGCCTCTGAGCTCCTGGCGCAGATAATCGTTTGAGAGCACCTCACCGGCTATGCGCATGGCCTCAACCAGCGGCACGCCACTGGTCGTCAGTATGCTCAGGGTACTGGCGTAGCGAGCGGTGTTTACCCCCCTCACCATCCCCGAAAACAGTGGCATATTCAGTAGCATCCGGTGAAACCGCAACCGGTTCGACTCCTTGCGCAATGACAACCGGAAAAAAACAATAGCCGATATAATGCCGAGAAGCAGGTAAACGCCGTAACTTGCGAGAAATTCGGACATTATCAGCATGCCCTGGGTTAACGTCGGTAGCTCCTGCCCCTGTTTGACGAACACCTCAATAATATCCGGCACCACATATGTGAGCAGGAATACGACAATCGAAATCGCCACAAAACTCAGGATGATCGGGTAGATCGCCGCCAGCTGGATTTTCTGGCGCGCCTCCTGTCTGCTTTCGGTGTAATCTGCCAGCCGGTTCAACACCAGATCCAGATGGCCTGCATGCTCGCCGGCCGCGACCGTGGAGCGGTATAGCCGGGGAAAGGCCCGCGGAAACTCGCCAAGGCTGTCGGCCAGAGTATAGCCCTCCATAACCTTGGCACGAATGGCGATCAGCATGCCTTTGACCCGCGGTTTTTCAGATTGCTGGGCCGTGGCTGATAAAGCTTGCTCAATCGGAATGCTCGCCTGAATCAGGGTGGCAAGCTGGCGTGTCATCAGGGCCAGATCCGCCGCGCTCAGGCGGCCGCGACTACTGAGCGGGTTCGCCCTGGTTTGCTTCTCGACTGCTGGTTCGACCGCCAGTGGCGCCAGGCCTTTTTCTCGTAGTTGCTGCCTTACGGCGCGTGGGCTGTCCGCTTCCAGTACGCCGTGTTTCTGCTTGCCTCGCGCGTCCAGAGCTTTATAGTCAAATGCGGGCATTGCTTAGCTCCGGTGGGTCACTCTGAGAACTTCTTCTATGGTGGTGACGCCATCTAGAATTTTGGTAACGCCGTCTGAGTGAATGCTCGGGCCAAATTTCCGGGCTTCATGCTCAAGTTCAAGCTCACCCGCGCGCTTATGGATCAACGAGCTCAGGTGCTCTGATACCTCAACCACTTCATAGATACCAATACGTCCCCGGTACCCCAAATGGTTGCAGCTGTCGCAGCCGGCGGCGCGATAAATTATCGGTGGTGCGGAGGCATCCTGCTGGAGAAACTCGCATTGCTCTTCAGACGGCGTGTAAGGCTCTTTGCAGTCGTGGCACAGCACACGAACCAGACGCTGGGCGACGATGCCCACCAGGCTTGATGAGATCAGGAAAGGCTCGATGCCCATGTCCACCAGGCGGGTAATCGCGCCAACTGCAGTGTTGGTGTGCAACGTCGACAATACCAGATGTCCAGTGAGACTGGCCTGAACGGCAATTTCAGCGGTTTCGAGGTCACGAATCTCGCCAATCATTACCACGTCCGGGTCTTGGCGCAGGATAGCCCGCAAGCCCCGCGCAAAGGTCATCTCCACCTTCGGGTTGACCTGGGTCTGGCCAATGCCGGGAAGGTTGTATTCGATAGGGTCTTCAACGGTAAGAATATTGCGGCTGCGGTCGTTTATCTCCTGCAGACCGGCATACAGCGAGGTGGACTTGCCTGAACCGGTCGGGCCGGTGACCAAAAGAATGCCGTAGGGCCGATGGATCATCTTGCGCAGGCTTTTGAGATCTCGCGGCGCCATGCCCAGGGATTCAAGGCGAATGTTGCCCGCCTGTTTATCCAGCAAACGAAGCACGATGCGCTCACCGTTGGATGACGGCATGGTGGATACCCGAATGTCCACTTCCCGACCGGCTACCCGCAACGAGATCCGCCCGTCCTGCGGAACCCGCTTTTCGGCGATATCCAGTTTGGCCATGACCTTGATCCGTGATACCAGCAACGGTGCCAATGCCCGTTTTGGCTGCACGACTTCGCGGAGCACGCCATCCACCCGGAAACGGACGACAAGTCGTTTTTCGTAGGTCTCAATGTGAACATCCGAGGCGCTGGTTTTGACCGCTTCGGTAAGAATGGCATTGATCAGACGAATGATCGGGGCATCGTCTTCCTGCTCCAGCAAGTCCTCTGTTTCAGGGACCGAATCCGCGAGCGATGCGAGGTCCATGTCATCGCCAATGCCTTCGACCATCTGCATGGCTTCGGTAGAATCGTTCTGGTAGGCCGCGTTGAGGGCTTCGTCAAAAGCACCCGGATCAATGGGTGAAAAACGCGCACGACCGCCACTGACACGGTTGGCTTCCGCCAATGCCGAATGCACTGCGCCAGGCCGTACCAACACGATCGGCTCACCGCGATCATCCTTGGTCAGAATGACGCCGTTGCGTTTGGCAAACGTAAAAGGTAGACGGCCCAGCGGGGCATCCTGCTGCTGGAGATCAGATTCTGTGTTCAACGTAATCCTCGTCCGGTTTTACCCTTCAGGGCATTATTATTTAGTGCATTGCCAAAGGCTACCACAGCAACGCGAAAAAAGACGGGCAATCCGTCATTATACTGCCCTTAAACCTGCTACATTATGACCTAAACTACGGACGAATTAAGGAACCCAATGTCTGTAAATGCCACCAGGCTGCCCCTGATTACCGCGATTCTTATTGCCCTTGTGATGACCGCAACGCTTGCATGGCAGGGCTTCGGTTTCTGGGTCAAGGAACAGCAACGGGTAGCCAGCGCTCGCTCCGCTGATATTGAGAGTACTGCGACGGCAAAACGGATGAGGCCCGAAGTGAATCTGGCGGCAGTGAGCCTGTTTGGCACCGCTGGCAGCAACGCTGAGACGGCGGAAATGGACACCGAAAACCTGCCAGAGACCAATCTGCGCATTTTTCTTCGCGGCGTCCTGGCTGCCGAAGGCGAATTCCAGGCCAGCGCCCTGATTGAAGATTCCAACAGCAAGACCGAGGCCTATGTTGTAGGCAATGAAATACCCGGTGGCGCAACCCTTCGGTCGGTTAAGCCAAACCGGGTCATTCTTGAGCGCAGTGGAAAGCTGGAAAACCTGTACTTCCCTGAAACCGATGATCAGGCTGGCCTGTCAGTCGCCGCAACTCAGATTACTGAGACCACCGCGAACCAATTTGGCCAAAGCTACAACTCCCAGCCAGTCAGTACCAATCAACAACTCTCTTCACCACCGGCTTCAGACCAGCGTCGGGAAGAAATCAGACAGCGGCTTGAGCAGTTGCGCGAGCGTCTGAGAAACAATAGTAACTGAGACACACAGCATGAACGCCTGATTGATTCCCTAGACACTCGTGTCTTCAATAAAGGACTCGACCCATTCGGGCACGTCGTCCGTTAACCGGTTCCAGGCGCCGGGCTGAAACACTGCCATGCGTTTATAGGGCTGTTCGGCACTGGAATTATCAATCAGGTGCAGTTCGTCGGCCAGACCGATACAGTCCCGAACGAGATTGACGGTACGCGGGATACGCGCCCGTAATTTATCCTCCGGAACATTGTGACCTCCGGCGCTAACCCGGCAGGCAACCCGTGCGACGTTCAAGTCCGGTAAGGAAAGGTGGAAATAAAGCACCTTGATAACATAGCCGGCAGCCTTCGCAGCGCCGACAAAATCCAGCTTCGAGGGGTGAGAAAATACCGTTTCAAAGCAGAACGTCTGTTGCTCTCCCAGCAGACGGTAGCGCTCTTTTTCTGCAATCAGCGCAGCTTCATAACTGTGTTGTTCGGGCTCTTCCGGCCAGAGGCTACGGGCGATGTTGTCCGCATTGACCAGAGGAATCCGGTGTTGTACCAGGAAGGTTTCGTAGAAGGTGCTCTTCCCTGAGCCATTGCCACCAACCAGCAACCACAACTCAGGCGGCATCGTCCCGGTCATAGAGTTTCTCGAAGGTTCCGTTTACGAAGCCGCCAATGGCGCTGCTCCCGTTTGGATAAAGCGCTTCCAGGTAACCCGCATGAGTCGCGGATGCCTGGTAGACCGTTCTGTTGCGTTTGATGTCACGTCCGAGTTTTCCAGACTCGCGGGCCTTGTCGACATCCGCCCAAAGGGTGTCGGACTCCAGGGGCTCAGCTTCCACCCGCTCCACCTTCACCTTCTTCAACCCCTGGGTAAGGGCCAACAGGTCTTCGGCGTTGACGTTGCTCGCAATACTGCGGCCAATCTCCGCCCATAGCTCAATCTGCTTGGGCACCGAGCGACGCTGCACCTGGCCTTCCGCTGCTGCATGACGCACCAGGATTTCATCAAGACGCACGGGAATGGACATGGAGCCTCCGGTTAACACAGACTTTCACTAATCGTAGCGCTTTGCATCATTTGTTGCAACTTGCTTCAAAATGTAGGAGCGGTTTTAACCGCGATCAATATTGATAGCGCCGCACAGAATCGCGACTGAAGTCGCTCCTACAGTCGTTCCTACAAAATCCCAAACCTTAATTACACCTGTAGGAGCGGTTTTAACCGCGATCATTCCAGACGCGCTGCACCTATTCGCGACTGAAGTCGCTCCTACAGTCG
>JBDNIR010000273.1:0-3378 GCA_041688195.1 Marinobacter sp. | reverse complement strand
GTCTTCGTCATGCCTTTACCGCTCATCTATTTATCGCTCTACTTTAGAGGTATTGATTATCATTATTTAATCCTGTGTTGCTGTTAGTGTGATGATTTCGAGATACCGGCGCAAATTTGGGTTCGTCTATATCCCGTGCGCGTGGGTGCGTGTATGTCTTGCCCGCCTTTTACGGTTCTCAGCCTCGCCCGCGTGCGCGTACTGGTCCGGACTTCAACTGAAACGATTAGCCGGACGGGCTGGCGGAATTTTCGCGGGTTGCGGCTCATAAATGCGGCTCACTGTTGATGGTTATGTTTGGGCAGCCTGGGTCTGTGCTGGGTTCTGTGCTTCACGTAAACCAACCAGCTTCTGAGCGCCATTGGCCATGATAGTGTGTGCGTGTTCAAAGTCTTTCAGGGCGCCGCTCAACTGCCATCGGGCAAACGCTCCTGCTCCACCTTCACGGCTTTCATATACTCTGCAGCATCCATTGCAGCGGGTAGATTGAACACCACACTGACACGCTCTGAGTTGCCTTGTGGCTGCTTCTCGCTCATACCGTGACGGACTGCCAGCAACGTCTGGGCTGCCTTTGTATCGCCTTCTAAGGCCCTGTTGTAGAGAGCGGCTAGTAACTTATCCCTTTCCACAGACAAGGCGTTATTCCAGATAGCTGTCGAGGGCTTATGCTCGCCAATGACACGCCGGAACTCACTTAGGGGCATACCCAGTGCAGTAGCAGCTGCGCTTTCAGACAACAGCCCCGTGGCTGCCATGCTTTCAAGATGGTTATTTGCTCCGGCTGGTAGCTTCTCGAATGGTCTTGCCATGCTTTAAACCTCAATAAACCCTACGTAATAGGTCGTTATTATACCGCTTTGGGTAACAGGTTGGTAACACGTGGCGGCTCTATACGAACAACAATTATTATTAAACATGGGGTTATCAGTTTATAACTATGCCATAACAGGGCAGAGGTCTATTGTTCTAAATGCTGTTTGCGGGATGCGATTGGGTTTTCAGGTGCGTAATCTCCACCGTGATCAGTAGTGCAAGTAGTGCAGTTTCAGAAACTCTCCCCTACAGAATAAAGAACATCCAAATATATATTATCTCTTTAATCAACCTCTCTAGTATTAGAAATTGCACTACTTTGCCCTACTAAAAAGCCGCTACCCCTTGTGGGGCGCGGCCTCGAACGTGGTAGTGCAAAGAGTAGTGCAGATGGTTGCACTACAAGGTCATCCCGTTTGCCATTCCTCGATAGGCTCAAACCCAGAATCACCAATGCAACCTATCCGCGGCACGTTCCAGCGCCCCAGCCCATTTGACATAGTAGGCTCTCCCAATAACTCGCGCAGTACGGCACCGGCCTCACGGCTTTGTGCATTATTAGGCTTGTCGAAGCCAACGCGAACCAGAACCTCCGTTGCGCTCATTTTGGTGTGAGCTGCCGGCAATGCGTCAAAGTTGAGCTTTGCCATAATCAATTCACGCACGGAACTAGCGGCACGATGACCTTTGTTTACTTGCTCGACATGGGCCTCTTCCTCTGGGGTCAGCCACCACTGCTCGCCCACCTCAAACATATAAGCCATTTGCACCCAAACCTGTTGCATGTCGATAAGGTGGTTGTAGTTGATCCGCTTAACGGCGATTGTCCAGAATCGCGTATTGCCGGTTTCATCAACAAGAAACTGACTGTTATTAACACTCGCAAAAAACACGGTGCGGCGCTGATATTCTGCCTCCAGTCGAGCATAAGGCCGGCGCACCTTGTCCTTATCAGCGGTGATAAACCCTTTCATTCGTGCAATATCTTTTTTGAAACTTGAGTCGAGTTCCCCTAGCTCAACTAGCCAATGCGTAATAGCTCCTAGAATACTGTCCTTGTTGTTGGGGTCGAGCATGTGGTCAGTTTTGACGAGGCGCTCACGCAAATGCAGGTCAGGCACCAACGATTGCAGCCATGCTGTTTTGCCGATTGACTGCGGCCCCTGTAGCGTCAACACACCACGCGCCTTAAACCCCATCGGTTTGAGTGCAGCAGCAACGGCACTCACCAGCCAGCGCCTTACCAGAATATCTCTGAGTTCTTCGGGATAGTCGCCAGCGACTTCTAGTGAACGACACATCGCCGGCAAGCGGTTTACGCCATCCCATTCACGGCTGTTAATCCAGTCGGCCACTGGGTTAACCTGGCGCTCGTCTGCGATTGCTTCCAGATAGGCCGGCACCATGTCCGATTGCATATCATTCAGCTTGGCCAGACTGATTAACCTGGTCAGTGCTGAGTTGTCGGCATTGTCTGGCGATCCAGTCATACCCGGCACAATTACCTGAGTCTTTTTGCTGATAACGTCATAGCTTGCCGACACTTTGTAGTTCTTGAGCATCGCCTCGACATTCGCAATAGTCGCCGGCACCTTAGACACTCCGGTTTCCTCGTTGAATACAATGTCGGGGAACTGCTCTTGAAACATCGGAGCATAGTTAGACGAACGAGCATCGATAGACTGTTTTTTCTTGTCTCGCTTTTCCGTAGTGACGAGCTGGCGCAATTCGCCAATGTTAATAGCCGTGGTCGCTTTCATGCGTTTGAGTATTTTCTCGCGCTCCACACTACCCATGACAGCCGTTTGAACTGCTAGTTTTTCAATGTCAGCGGGTGCGGTGTCCTGATCCATTGCGCTGGCTTCGGCCAATAGCTCTGCATACTCTCGCGGCGCGTAACCTTTGGCCCTGGCACTGGCAATGGCATCATCTAACTCCTTGCCCCTGAGCAGGTCCGCACGTTCCTTGCCTCGCTCAGCTTCCACGCGGTCAGCTAACGGCGCAAAATACGCCCGAATATCCTTATCGGTTAAGCCTTTGGCCACAAAGCGGCCAGCAATCTTGATCAGGTTCGGGTGTACTTCCGCGCCTGAGCAGATAGCGGCTACCCAGTCGTTAATGTCGGTATCATCAAACGCATCAGACGAACCGCCGACCCCGCCATTGGCTTTCTGCCTTTTCGTTTTGAGCGTTTGCCGGTGCTGGTCGATGCCTTCCATCTTGTCCAACTCATCCAGCGTGTACCCTTCCTCTGAATCATCAAACGTGTGCAGGACGGTATAGGGGGCACCAGCAGGGACACCGATGTAGAACGACTGCGACAATGTGGCGCTCTCTGAGGCCAGCACACCGCTTAACATGCCGTTCAAAACTTCGATGTACCTTAGCCGCTCGTCGGGTGCGATCTGCTCACTGAGCGGCGTCAGGACGCGCCAGCGAGGGTTATCAGGTGTGGCGCTAAAGGTAGGCGCGATGACTGCTTTCAGGTTGTGTCCTTCCAGCATTTCAATGGCCTGTTCTGGCGTCATCTTCTCGCTGTCATAATCACCTTCGATGCCGGTG
>JBDNIR010000037.1:0-5163 GCA_041688195.1 Marinobacter sp. | reverse complement strand
TATCGGTGACGCCATGCTGGACATCCGTAACACCGCCGACCAGATCAGTTGCGCCATGCAGGAACAGGAGACGGTGGCGGCCTCTGTCACCCGTAACGTTAATGATATCAGTACGAGCTCCCAGCAGAACTTTGGGCAGATCGAAGCGCTGGCTGAGAATAGTAAAAAACTGCAGCTGATGATGACAAAAATCGAACGGTTGATGAGCGACTTTAAAGTCTGAACAAAGGGGCGAACGGTGAGCAATGCTCAGAACAACAACGGACAGCAAGCCGCAGTAGACGGCATCGCTGCGTTGTCAGTGGCGGCGCTACCTCTAATCGTTTTTGGAAAGGGCCGTTTCGACAGTCTGGCAGTGTGCACGGAGATGAACATTAAGTAATATTATTTGGTCTTAAAATGTTCGAATTAAGTTTAATATATTCGTTATCGAATATTATAGTCATTATAGTTCGAATATTAGAAACCAGTCTTCACAGACATGCTGCAAGCAGCGCATTCATATACAGAAGTGCCCGCTTCAGCCATTTACGCCAAACCAGGTGAGGGATCTGCCGTTATATGCTCATCTTTCGGACCTGTTTGGCCAACGCGGTCAGTACCAGATGCCGGTGCCCATGATGAAGAAGCGCTTGAGGTGATCGGTGAGGCCGTCGCCAGCGCGGGTTTTCACCTTGGTACCGACATCACGCTGGCGCTTGATTGTGCAGCGTCGGAATTCTACAGCGACAGCCTCTATCACCTCGAAGGTCTGACGACCCGTTTCCCGATTGTGTCCATAGAGGATGCGCTCGATGAGAGTGACTGGTCGGGCTGGGCTGGGCTCACCCGGGCCATGGGTGCACGAGTTCAGTTGGTTGGTGATGATTTGTTTGTCACCAATACGCAACTGCTGGCCGCGGGTATCGAGAAAGAAATTGCCAACTCCATTCTGATCAAATTCAACCAGATTGGCACCTTGAGCGAGACCCTGGACGCCATTCGCATGGCTCAGGAAGCCGGTTACACCGCGGTTATTTCACACCGCTCCGGGGAAACCGAAGATACCACCATTGCTGACGCAATCCAATTTCGGCCAGCAGCTCAGCATATTCGGTACGGATCCGACCCAGGTAGCCAGGGTAATAGACTTATGCGCCAATCAGGTGGGGCGAATCAATCTGAACGTGCAGTGCCAGCGAGGGTCCGATACTTTCCCGTTCAACGGTCGTAAGGACTCTGCAGAAGGTACGCTCTCGGTGTCTGATGCGTTGCGGGTTTCTGTTGACCGATTTTATCTTCTGAGGGAGCAGTTACTGCAACGTGAGCGCTTTTCCGGTTTCGCGACGTTCCTGGCGCCACTCATCCGGTGTCTGGATTGCCGTTGCACCGTCGAGAAAACTTATGATCTCGAAATAGTCGTTGCCGAGTTCACCGGCCATGACCTGGTCCCGGGGTTTGCTTTTCACTACATAGACGGTCTGCTGGTTCTGATGGTCGAGGGCACGCCAGGTTTGCTCGTCCTTCAGCAGGGTGTAGCTGTGACCCTCAAGAACGCGGGTCAGGGCCGCCGTATTGGTCGAGCGGGCGCGCTCAACGGCATCTTTGTATTGATACACAATGCTGTAGGCGGACGCCGCTGCTGTCGACGGCATCATTTCGTAACGAGAGGAGAAACTCTTCACAAACTCTTGCCCGCGCTCGTGACCGAACTTGAACGGTGCCTGCCATACCCAGGGCGAGGCGCCAATGGCGCCTTCCATGATGGTCGGCCCTGCTTGCCTTGCCATGCCCAGTGTGATGTTGGGGACCACAATCTGCATTTTGTCTTTCAGGCCCATCTCATAGGCCAAAGTGATTGCCCGCACCATGTCATCGCCGAACAGCACCATCACCAGAACCTCCGCTCCGCTTTGGTCAGCTTGTTCCAGTGCGTTCTTGAAATCCGCAATGTAAGCCTGTGGGAACGGCGTGGTGACGCCGGGGTGGGCGTTGGTGTCATCGGTGTTAGAGAATTTCCGTACTGATTTCTCCGTTGACCAGCCCCAGGTGTAATCGGCTGTGATGTAAAAGTATTTCTTGTCCGCCAGTTCAGTGCTCAGGTAATTACTGAGTGCTTTGGCAGCCATCCATGCATTGTAGGATTCGCGAAACATATGGGTGTGGCCGGCACTCCCTGTGGTCGCGTTGGAGTATGTGAGTGTGCCGAAATAAAGGCGGTCCCGGGCTTTTGCGGCGAGCCCTGAAGAAATGGCAACTGCGCTGGAGGAGCCGCCGAATACCATTCCAACATCATGATTGTCGATAAGGTCTGCAGTATTCTTGGCGCCCCTTTCCGGGTCACCGCCGGTGTTGCGAATGACCAGTTCCACCTGCTGGCCGCGGATTCCCCCGGCCGCGTTGATTTCATCCACCGCGAGAAAGGCACCCAAGCGCTGTTGCAGGCCCTGGTCTTTGTAGCGACCGGTTTGCGGGTAGTTCAGGCCGATTTTCAGGGTTTCTGCGGCCACTGGCGCAGCAGTCAGCAGAAATAGAAGGCAGCTTATAAAAATTGTATTCCTGCGGGCCATGTTCAATGCTCCCCATGAGCGCTAGTCGGGCACTTGCGATACCCGTTTGTTGTTATTCAATATTTGTTGTTCAGATACTATTCAGCGACGATCAGTGTCCGGCCATGGGGAAGCCTGGGCAATGGGACTAAAGTCCAAATTCAGGATACAAATTGTATGGGCGGTGTAACGCTTCGTGAGTGAGATGCCGTTACTCGATTGGGGAACGTGTGTGAGCTTCTGCGGCTTTTGAGAGAAGGATTTCGGGAAGGGAAAATATAGTCCGCAAGTTCAAACTTACGGACTAAAACAGCTACTAACGTCCTGACCTGTCACTGCGGGAATCGGGTCCAGACTGGGTCTTCATGAAGATACCGAGGCCGTCCGAGCTTACATCAGAAAGCATCTTACCGAGGGAGTGCCGGGGTGTACCACAATTCCAGGGTCAGATAGAGACCTGCCACCAAAAAGCCCAGCCCCACGAAACCTACCAGAATCGAGAAGCAGAGCACCGCTACCGACAGCATGGCCTGTACCAGAGTTTCACGCATCATGGCTCACCTTTTAAAGGGTAGACCACATGACAATCTATACACAAATCGCAAGGGCTTCAGGGCAGATGCTCCCCCACTAGTCTTCCGGCTGGCTGAGATCCACCCACTGGTGTGATAACCAATAAAAACGTCCCTCACCGGCGGGATAGGTGCAGTTATAGCGCAAGCGACGACTGTTGAAGGCGGCATCTGCTGTCATGGCAACTTGCTGGCCATTGATTTGAACGGTCAGTTTTCCCTGACCTGAAGCAAAACAGGTCAGGCGACCCGGGTCCAGCGAGTCTGGCAGAGTCATCAGGAGTTCGGGCGGGTTATCAGACATCACCGCGCTGGGTAACTGATTTGCCGTCACGGGGAGTGCCTTGCTGAGCAACTTGTCTTCCAGGCTATCGAGTCGGCCGTACGCCGTTGCCATGGGGAATCGTGGTAACCGGGTGCTGCTTGAGGTGGCGCCGACAGGACCTGATTGCTGGCCAAAACCGAGCCAGTCCCGTTCAGCAATCGCCTGCTCCAGCTTGTCGTCGAATTCGCCATAAGGATAGGCGTGCATGGGGACACGGACATGCAGCCGGTTTTCAAGCTCTATCTGGGCTTCGTCCAGGCTGGAAGTGATTCGGGCTTGCCACTGGTCGTCGGTTTCGCCGGGCTTCTGGGCCAGGTGGTCATGATCCTTACTGTGGTTGGCGATCAACACGCCGGGTTGATTGGTAAACTCCGCCAACTGATCCCATGTCATGTAGTCGCGCTTTCCGACAGCGTCGGTGTTGACGAAGACCGTAAACGGATAACCCCTTTCGAATAGCAACGGAGCCGCAGTCTGATAAACCGAGTTGTAGGCGTCATCAAAGGTGATGGCAATCTGTTTGCGGTCATCCAGTTCGCCCGCCAGTGCCGCTCGGGTGCCATCGTCCAAAGCGACCACCTCCAGGCCCAGGCTTTCAATCATCGCAAGCTGGTCCTTGAATAACGACGGAGTTGTACTGGTCGCCGCCGGTGTCGAGTCGCTGATATGGTGATACTGCAGCACAGCCAGGTCGGCATTCGCCAGGGGTGCTGTTGCAATCAGCGTTGCGGTGGCCAAAGTACGCAATCTCATAACTTGTCCTGCTTCAAAGGGTTGGTGTCCCGGCTGTAATAACGCCGCAAGGTACCGAAGGCTTCATTTAGTTGTTGCACCCGGGCGGTGTTGCCACCCCGGTCTGGGTGCGCTTGCATCACCGCTCGACGGAACCGGTATTTGACATCATCAAAGCTGGTGGGCAGGTGGCCAAACCCCAGCGTATCCGCCGCTTTTTCGGCTTCACCGGAGGCAGGACGCTTGCCAACACGACCTGTCCAGAAATCATTCATCATCTTACTGATGTTGCCGGCCGACAAACTGTACTGGCGAAGATCCAGATAAAAGGCCCTGAGTTTATCCGCTTCCGCTACCGGGCCCTGGTCAGCCACCGTTGAAGATGCCGTGATCCGGATCGATAACGGTGAGATATCGACACATTCGCCCTGACCACCCAGTGCGTCGCGGAGCCAGTAGAGAACATGGAAAACCAGAAAGTGGACAGGGTAGAGTTCCGCCGGGTCTGCGAAGTCCACAGGATCCAGCAATTGCCAGGGCGGACTCTGAAGTGCCTTGATCAAAGCCAGCTCAGAGACACCGCCAGATTCGCTCCGGAGGAGAGATTCGACCGCAATCATCAGATGCTGAACACGTTCAGTGACAGCCGGTGGAATGTCCGGCGTTGCTGTCAATGGGCGGGGTTTTGATGGCGGCTCAGAAGCGTAGGTCATAGGATAATGGTATGACAGGCGTGCCCGTTACGAAAGTCTCGTCAGTTCCCGCAGGGTAGTTATGGAAAATTCCGGCTGCCAGCTCTGCAGGTATTACCGGAGTACCTTTCCGCGCTGGGCGTCGAATATCACATTATCGAAAAAGACACCTACAGTATCGTCAAAGACAAAATCCTCGAAGGTAAAACCACCTGCGGCCTGTGTTCACGCCTGCGCCGGGGTATTCTTTACAACTTTGCGGAGCAGCACGGAGTGACCAAGATCGCCCTTGGCCACCACCGGGATGATCTGCT
>JBDNIR010000272.1:0-9655 GCA_041688195.1 Marinobacter sp. | reverse complement strand
GCGTCAATAACGCCTTTGCTCAGACCGGTGTAAACCTCCGAGCCAGGCAGATTCACCGGCGAGGCGCCAGCGGCAGCAAACACCGACTGCACCAGACCTTCCGGAGCCCGCAACTTGAGGCCCTTCAGATCCGCCACACTGCCCACCGGCAGGATGTCGATTTCTACCCGGCCCGCCGTCATTTTTTCAACGCGGGCGGCCCATGCCTCTTTGATCTGAAAATTCTTGACGCCAGACGGGTCCGAAGACTGGAACTTGAAACTGTAGTCGGCAGCGAGGGTATTGATAGCGAAGGTAGCGGCAAACAGGCCTACCACAAGGCTGAGAAAAGGCTTCATAAGAACTCCTGAATTCTTGTTTTGACGGTTTATGTTACCGGTAACATTAGCCAGTGTATGTGACCCGATCGGACATTGGCAATACTGATTTGTTACTGTTAACGCGAACGTAAAGTAACGCGGCCGATCAACTCACTTGACAGCATCCCGTCTCGCTGTCTTTACTGATGGTGTGCCGAACGACGATCAACGTGTGTCTGATCACGGATTTGCCAATAATAATAATCAGTTGGGTTTCTCGTTCCAGGTCGCAGATGCCCGGCCCGAATAAGGTGGTGGGTGTTCTGTGGATAAACAGTCTCAGCAAAACTCCGGTATTCTCACAACCCATGGTCTGACCAAGGACTTCAAGGGTTTTACCGCTGTAAAAGATATCAACCTGACCGTCCAGGCCGGCTCGATTCACGCCATTATCGGGCCCAACGGCGCTGGCAAGACCACTTTTTTCAATTTGCTGACCAAGTTTCTCACCCCTACTTCCGGCAAGATTATTTATGACGGCAAAGACATTACCCGTCATAAACCGGCGGATATCGCCCAGAACGGCTTGATTCGTTCATTCCAGATTTCAGCGGTGTTTCCCCATCTCTCGGCTCGCGACAACGTGCGGATCGCTCTGCAGCGCAAACTCGGGGTGTCCTATCACTTCTGGCGCCCCACCCGAATCCTCGATCAGCTGAATGAGCGTGCACAGTCGCTTCTTGAACAGGTCGGTCTGAAGGAATTCGGCGACATTACCGCCGTGGAGCTGGCGTACGGCCAGAAGCGGGCCCTCGAAATCGCCACCACCATCGCGCTGGAACCCCGGCTGATGCTGCTGGACGAGCCTACCCAGGGTATGAGTGCGGAAGACGTGGGCACGGTGACGGACCTGATCAAAAAAGTACTGGAGGGCCGGACCATCGTGATGGTGGAACACAACCTGAACGTGGTATCGACTCTGGCCGACACTATTACCGTTCTGAACCGCGGTGAGGTTCTCGCCGAAGGCAATTACGAAACCGTGTCAAAAAATCCAGCGGTCATGGAAGCCTACATGGGGACCACCGATGACGAATAAACCCGGTGAAGAGTTGCTGCGCATTGAGAACCTTAATGCCTGGTATGGTGAGTCTCACATCCTCCATGGCATGGAGCTTTCCGTGCGCGAAGGTGAAGTCATTACACTGCTGGGCCGCAACGGGTCCGGCCGAACCACGACATTGAAAGCCATTCTCGGTGTGGTGGGCAAACGTACCGGATCCATCCGGATACGTGGGGTCGAGGTGATTGGCATGCCTACCCATAAGATCGCTCATGTGGGACGACTGGGTTACTGCCCGGAAGAACGCGGCATCTTTGCATCACTCAACATGGAGGAAAATCTGGAACTTCCACCCACCCTGGCCGAGGGCGGTATGTCGGTGGACGAGATCTACCAGATGTTCCCCAACCTGAAGGAGCGCCGCTACAGCCAGGGCTCAAAACTCTCCGGCGGTGAACAGCAGATGCTGGCAATCGCCAGGATTTTGCGCACCGGCGCAACGCTGCTGCTGCTTGACGAGATTACCGAGGGCCTTGCGCCCGTTATTCTGAAGTCGCTGGATGGCGTGATCCGTAAACTTCGGGAACGCGGCTACACCATCGTACTGGTAGAACAGAATTTCCGTTTTGCGGCACCACTGGCCGACAGACATTATGTCATCGAGCATGGTCGCGTGGTTGAGACCATCGACGCGGCAGACCTCGAGGCAAAGCAAGAGCAGTTAAACAGACACCTGAGTGTCTGACTGAGGGGGCGGGCCGGGTTTCGACCAGCCCCAACGCGAATAACAACAAGGGGTACAACCATGCTCAATCATTGGATCAAGGGGATTGTAGGGGCCGTCGGCCTTGCCAGCGTTGCGTTGCCACTGACGGCAACCGCCGAGCTGTCGGATAACAAAGTCAAAATCGGGGTGCTCAGTGACATGTCCGGCGTTTACAAATCGCTGGAAGGCCCGGGCGCTGTGATCGCGGCTGAGATGGCCATTGAAGATTTCGGCGGCAAGGTCCTGGACCGACCCATCGAGATTATTTCCGCAGATCACCAGAACAAGCCCGACATAGGTGCCAGTACTGCCCGGGAATGGATCGATGCCAAAGAAGTGGACATGATTACCGCGCTGGATAACTCCTCCGTCGCGCTGGCGGTACAAGGCCTGGCCGCTGACAAGAAAATCATCACTATGAATACCGGCGCTGGCACCACCGCCCTCACTGAGGAGCAGTGCAGCCCTTACGGCATTCACTATGTTTATGACACCCATGCGCTGCCGGTAGGTACTGCTACCGCGATGGTCAAAAACGGTGGCAAGAAATGGTACTTCATCACCGCGGACTACGCCTTCGGCCACTCGCTGCGGGATAACACCGGTGCGGTAGTGAAGAGTCTGGGAGGCGAAGTGGTAGGCAATGTCAACGCGCCACTGAGCACCAACGACTTCTCATCCTACCTGTTGCAGGCACAGTCTTCAGGTGCTGATGTTATCGGCCTGGCGAACGCCGGCCAGGATACAGTCAATGCCATCAAGCAAGCTAACCAGTTCCGGATCGTACAGAGTGGCCAGAAGCTTGCAGGCATGCTGGTGTTCCTGACTGACGTCCACAGCATGGGACTGGAAATCGCCCAGGGCCTGCAGTTCACCACCGCGTTCGTCTGGAATCAGGACGACGAAGCCCTGGCATGGTCCAATCGCTTTAACGAGCGCCACGGCGCTATGCCCACCATGGTTCAGGCTGGTGTGTATTCAGCGGTTACCCATTATCTTGAAGCGGTCAAAGCAGTGGGGTCTGACAACTCCGATGCAGTCCGCAAAAAGTTGGGTGAGATGGAGCTGAACGACTTCTTCGTCAAGAACGGCAAGATCGCGGCCAACGGTTCGATGTTGCACGACATGTACCTGGTGGAAGTCAAGAAGCCGGAAGAATCCGAAAGCGAGTGGGACTTGCTGCGTGTAGTCTCCAAGATCCCGGCTGCTACCGCTTTCATCCCGATGGATAAAACCGCCTGCCCACTGGTCAACAAATCCTGATCAGCAGGACAACCGGTTTTTAAAACGCAACCCGCTGGCGTACGACCTCCGTACGCCAGCGTTTTCAACGCCTGTAGGGAGTAAACCACGTGTCTATTCAGGTCATCATGGCGCAAGCATTGCTGGGCCTCAACGTGGGGGTTTTCTACGCCATGCTGAGCCTTGGTCTGGCGGTGATCTTCGGGCTGCTTAACATTATCAATTTTGCCCACGGCGCGATGTACATGCTGGGCGCCTTCATCGCCCTGATCGGCTACTCCTTTATGGATCAGTGGTTCGGCATCTCGATTCAGATCGGTTTCTGGCCCTCGTTGATCATTGTTCCCTTGCTGGTCGGCGGCCTCGGTATCCTGATCGAACGCACCATGCTCAAGCGGCTCTATGATCTCGACCATATTTACGGCCTGCTGCTAACGTTTGGTATTACCCTGATTCTACAGGGCCTGTTTTCCAACTATTTCAACGTCTCCGGCACACCCTACCCGGGCCAGCCGGATGTGCTCAGCGGGGTAGTGAACCTCGGGTTCATGTACTTCCCCACCTACCGCCTCTTCGCCATCGTGTTCTCCCTGGTGGTGTGCTTTGCCACCTGGTATATCATCGAGCACACCAAGCTCGGCTCCCGGCTGCGGGCCGGGGTGGAGAATCCACAACTGACGCAGACTTTCGGGCTCAATGTCCCGCTGATGGTCACTCTGACCTTTGGTTTTGGCGCTGCCCTGGCAGGTCTGGCTGGCGTGCTCGCCGCACCCATCTACTCGGTCAGCCCGCTGATGGGCGCAGACCTGATCATCGTGGTGTTTGCGGTGGTGGTCATCGGCGGTATGGGTTCGATCATGGGCGCCATACTCTCAGGTCTGGCGCTGGGACTGATCGAAGGTTTGACCAAAGTATTTTATCCCCCCGCCGCCAGCACAGTCATTTTCTTCCTGATGGTGCTGGTGTTGCTGTTCCGTCCCGCCGGCCTGTTCGGCAAGGAGAAGTGACCCAGCCATGATGAACCGCATACTGTTTGTTCTGATGCTCATCGCGGGTCTGACCGCTCCATTCTACGCCTACCCGGTGTTCGTGATGGACCTGCTGTGTTTTGCGCTGTTCGCCTGCGCTTTCAACCTGTTGCTGGGTTACGTCGGTTTGCTGTCTTTCGGCCATGCGGCGTTTTTCGGCGGTGCCGCCTACATCTCCGGCTACGCCATCAAGGTCTGGGGATTCTCGCCGATATTCGGCATTCTCATGGGCACGGGCTTTGCTCTGATTCTGGGCTTCTGTTTCGGGTATCTCGCGATTCGCCGCCAGGGTATCTATTTTGCTATGGTGACCCTGGCATTGGCCCAGATCGTTTACTTCATGGCACTGCAAATGCCTTTCACCGGCGGTGAGAATGGCCTGCAGGGCATACCGAGGGGGAACCTGTTCGGTTTTATCGATCTGAACAGCTCCCTGAATATGTATTACTTTGTGTTCGCGATTTTCCTGATCGGTTTCTGCATCATCTACCGAACCATCCACTCGCCCTTCGGCGAAGTGCTACAAGCCATTCGCGAAAACGAATCCCGGGCACTCTCGCTGGGCTACGACGTAGACCGTTTCAAATTGCTGGCGTTTGTTATCTCTGCCACCCTGGCAGGACTGGCTGGAGCAACCAAGGCCGTTATCTTCCAGTTCGCGGCGCTGACTAATGCTCACTGGCAGACCTCTGGCGAAGTGATTCTGATGACCCTGGTCGGCGGACTCGGCACTGTCTTTGGCCCGGTAGTGGGTGCCATCACCGTGGGTGCCTTGAGCCATGAGCTCAGCGCATTTGGTTCCTGGGTGCAGGTTATTCTGGGTACCATTTTCGTGGTCTGCGTAATGACTTTCCGCCGCGGCATTATTGGTGAGCTGGGCCGAGTGCTGAAGAAAAAATGATCACAATGACCAAGGAATCAGGATGCGTATAATTTCCGCTGAAGAAGTAGCGCGCTCGCTGCCCTGGCAAAGCCTGATCGAACGCCTTGCCCACACCTTCCGGACCGGGGTCGAGTCCCCGCCGCGCCATCACCATGCCATGCAGCGGCCCGATGGCGAGGCCACCATGCTGCTGATGCCGGCCTGGCAGGAAAACGGCTACATCGGCATGAAGATGGTGAATGTATTCCCCCAGAATGCCGGCGCCGGTCTGCCAGCTATTTCTGGGGTTTATCTACTCAGTGAAGGTGCTCACGGTCGCCCCCTGGCTTGTATCGACGGCAGCGAGCTGACCCGTCGGCGCACGGCCGCAGCTTCGGCACTCGCAGCCAGCCTGTTGGCACGGGAAGAGGCCAGCAGCTTACTGGTCATCGGCACCGGTCAACTGGCGCCGATGTTGATTGAAGCCCATGCGTCCATACGGCCGATTACCCGGGTTCGCATTTGGGGCCGGAATCCGGAAAAGTCAGCCGAGTTGGCGGCACGATTTTCTGATCGGTTTGACTGCCAGGCCGTCAGCGATATTGATGTAGCGGTAGGTGAAGCTGATATCGTCAGTTGCGCCACTCTGTCGACCCAGGCTCTTGTGCATGGCGACTGCTTAAAACCGGGTACACACCTGGATCTGGTTGGCGCCTTCCGGCCAACCATGCGGGAAACCGATGCCGAGTGTTTCATCAATAGCGAAGTGTTTGTGGATACCTACGCCGGCGCCATGGGCGAAGCCGGGGATATCCTCCAGGCGATTCGCGAAAACGCGTTTACCGGACAGGATATCAAAGCAGATTTGGCCGAGCTACTGCGGGACGAACATACCGGGCGCTCCAGCCGGGACGCCATTACCGTTTTCAAATCCGTCGGCGCGTCACTTGAGGATCTCGCCGCCGCTATCGAGGTGTGGGAGCGCCTGACGGCGGAGCACGTCACAGCCTCTTCGTAACACTCAACGCAAGCCAGTGACCGCGCGCTGAATCTGGTCCAGCGCCTGGGCCAGAACTGCCCTGCGGGTGCCGATGTTCATCCTCATAAAACCGCTACCACCCTCACCAAAACTGACCCCGGAATTCATTCCGACCTTGGCCTGCTGGATAAAAAACGCCTTTAGCTCGTCATCGGGCAGCCCGAGTTTCCGGCAATCGAGCCACAACAGATACGTCCCTTCGGGCTCAATTAGCTCGATCTCAGGCACATAATCCCGCAGGTGGTCGCGGACAAAGCGGTAGTTTTCCTGCAAGTACATCAACAACTCGTCCAGCCACGGGCCACCATCACGGTAGGCCGCCTCAAATGCCACGGCACTGAAAGGATTAGCCTGTTCCATATGCATGGATTCGAAAGCCCGCTTCAGCGCCTCGCGCTGTGTTGCATCTGGCACCACCAGAGCGGATAAGCCCAGGCCGGCAATGTTGAAGGTTTTGCTGGGCGCAACTGCGGTGATCAGTTTATCGTCCGGGCGCGCCAGTCCGGCCAACATGGTGTGAGTCGCTTCCGGGTATATCAGGTCGCAATGGACATCGTCGGAAATGATGGTCATGTCATGGCGGCGGGCGATGGCCAACACCGCTTCCAGTTCGTCCCGGCCCCAGGCCCGACCCACCGGGTTGTGGGGTGAGCACAGAAACATGACGCGGGCATCAGCAGCGCAGCGCTCAAGATGTTCGAGGTCCATCCGGTAGTGCCCGTCTTCAAGCACCAGCGGGTTTTCAACCAGGCGCCGTCCGGTTTTTGTCACCGAACTGAAGAACGGCGGGTATACCGGGGTCTGGATAATAATTCCTTCGCCCGGGCCGGCAAGCGCCGTCGCCGCGGCATGGAGAGATGGCACCACGCCGGGCGCCATCAGTATCCAGTCGCGCTTGATGGCCCAACCATGGCGACTATCAAACCATTGGATCATTGCCTCGTAGAGGCTGTCAGGGAACAGGCTGTAGCCGAACACCGGGTGGCGAGCCCGTTGCATCAGTGCCTGGCTGACGGCTTCCGGAACGGCAAAGTCCATATCGGCCACCCACATCGGAATCACGTCTTCCGTACCAAAAACCGCCTGCCGTGCGTCAAATTTGACGCTGCAGGTGTGCTCCCTCGGGAGCGGCTGATTAAAATCTGTGGTCACGCTCTATCCCTCACTCATTCAAAGCATCAGATATAACCCTGGCTGCGCAAGTATTCGTCATAGCTGCCGCTGAAATCAGTAACACCGCCCGCGCCCAGTTCAATGATTCGGGTGGCCAGTGACGACACGAACTCCCGGTCATGGCTGACAAAGATCAGCGTGCCCGGGTAGTTTTCCAGCGCCAGGTTCAGAGCTTCGATGGATTCCATATCCAGGTGGTTGGTGGGCTCGTCCATCAACAGTACGTTGGGCTTTTGCAGGATCAGCTTGCCGAACAGCATGCGGCCCTGCTCACCACCGGAAATCACCCGGACCGATTTTTCAATGTCGTCACCGGAAAACAACATCCGTCCCAGCGTGCCGCGAACCAGCTGTTCACCGCCGGTGGTCCATTGCGCCATCCACTCACTGAGATTGTCGTCAGCCGCAAAGTCTTTGGTATGGTCCTGAGCGAAGTAACCCACGTCGGCGCTGTCGGTCCACTTGACTTCGCCTTTGTCCGGCACCAGTGTGCCCGACAGGCACTGCAACAGGGTCGTTTTACCAACGCCGTTGGGACCGATGATCGCCACCCGCTCGCCAGCTTCAATCTGCAGATCCAGTTTTGACAACACCGGTTCGTCATCAAAACCTTTGGACAGATTTTTCAGGGTCACCGCCTGGCGGTGCAACTTTTTGGTTTGTTCAAAACGAATAAACGGGCTGATGCGGCTGGATGGTTTGACGTCTTCCAGTTGAATCTTGTCGATCTGGCGGGCGCGGGAGGTCGCCTGTTTGGCTTTCGAAGCGTTGGCAGAGAAGCGGCTGACAAACTGCTGTAGCTCGGCAATCTGGGCCTTCTTCTTGGCATTGTCCGACAGCATGCGCTCGCGGGCCTGAGTGGCAGCGGTCATGTATTCGTCGTAGTTGCCCGAAAACAGCCGCAGCTCGCCATAATCCAGGTCCGCCATGTGACTGCAGACGCTGTTCAGGAAGTGGCGGTCGTGAGAGATGATCACCATGGTGCTACTGCGGGCAGTCAGTATGCTTTCCAGCCAGCGGATGGTGTTGATGTCCAGGTGGTTGGTAGGCTCGTCCAGCAGCAGCACATCCGGATCAGAGAACAACGCCTGGGCGAGCAGCACCCGAAGCTTCCAGCCGGGTGCCAGCGCACTCATCGGCCCCTCGTGCTGCGTCAGCGGAATTTCCAGACCCAACAGCAGTTCGCCAGCGCGGGATTCAGCCGTGTAGCCATCCAGTTCAGCAAACTGAACTTCCAGATCCGCCACCGCCATGCCGTCTTCTTCGCTCATCTCCGGCAGCGAATAGATGCGGTCACGCTCGGCTTTCACCTGCCAGAGTTCTTCATGGCCCATGATGACCGTGTCGATCACCGAGCAATGCTCAAACGCAAACTGATCCTGCCGCAGCTTGCCAAGCCGGACATTGGGTTCCAGCATGACCTGGCCACCGGAGGGCTCAAGGTCACCCCCCAGAATTTTCATAAAAGTAGATTTGCCGCAGCCGTTGGCACCGATCAGACCATAGCGGTTACCGTTGTTGAATTTGACCGAAACGTTTTCAAACAGGGGCTTGGCCCCGAATTGCATGGTGATATTGGCAGTAGAAATCAACGAAGGAATCCATTTACAGTGAAGCGCTGCCTTCGGCAGGCGCGGAAAAGACGAGATTGTACAGGTTTTGAGCGCCCGAGTGTCAGCCCTTGCTAAAAGCGGGGTAAGGAAAAACCGGAACGCCCCCTCTTCCACTTAAGTCGCAATGACGAAGTGACCGGGCTTGCTCAGACTGGCGCATACTTGCGATGCTAACCCATTAGCCACTTTTCCGTTGCAGTCCGCGATATCACCCGGAGCGGTACCCCATGATTGCCCATATCCTATCCACCATGTTGCCGGTGTTCCTGATTACCGCCTGCGGCAGCTTGTACGGCCGCTATCGCAGCACGGACATCAAGGGCCTGAACACCCTGAATATGGAACTGTTTGTGCCTATGCTGGTGTTCGCCGTGCTGGCGGACCAGCAGGCGCCGCTGCAGAATTACGCCACGTTGGCGCTTGCCGCCGCTGTGGTGGTGCTGGGCTCCGGACTGCTGCTCTGGCCGGTGGCGCATGTTTTTAAACTGAATATACGCACCTTCCTGCCACCCATGATGTTTAAAAACTCCGGCAACATGGGTATTCCGATACTGGCACTTGCCTTCGGGG
>JBDNIR010000271.1:0-4787 GCA_041688195.1 Marinobacter sp. | reverse complement strand
GTAACGGCGTTTTCGTTTACCCTTGTTTGAGCCATAAATAAAGGAGCAGAACCATGAACTACCGCCGCCTTGGAACCACCGGCATGAACGTTTCCGAGCTGTGTCTCGGCACCATGACCTACGGCTCGCCGGAGTGGCGGGAGTGGGTGCTGGACGAACAGGCCAGCCGGCCATTTATAAAGCAGGCACTGGATGCCGGCATCAACTTCTTTGATACCGCTGACATGTATTCGTTGGGGGAATCGGAACGTGTTGTGGGCAAGGCATTGCTGGACTACGCGCCACGCGAGGATGTGGTCATTGCCACCAAGGTGTTCAATCCCATGGGAGATGGCCCGAACAACCGGGGCCTGTCGAGAAAACATATCATGGATGCCATAGACAGCTCACTGCTTCGGCTGGGCACCGACCATGTCGATCTTTACCAGATTCACCGCTGGGATTATCACACCCCCATCGAGGAAACCATGGAAGCCCTGCACGATGTGGTGAAGGCTGGGAAAGCCCGCTATATCGGCGCCTCGTCTATGTTCGCCTGGCAATTCGCCAAAGCCCAGCACACGGCACACATACATGGCTGGACCCGCTTCGCCACCATGCAGCCGATGTATAACCTCATTTACCGGGAAGAAGAGCGTGAAATGCTCCCGTTGTGTACCGATCAGGGCGTGGGCGTTATCCCCTGGAGCCCATTGGCGAGAGGCATCCTCGCTGGCAAAACGGTGCAGGGAAAAGGCGGTGAGAGTGCGAGGGCACAAACCGATGAGAATACCCGCAAATGGCGCCTGGGCAGCGACATCGATCAACCCGTCATCGAGGCCCTACGCCAGGTCGCCACCGACCGGGGCGTGGCCATGGCTCAGGTCGCCCTGGCCTGGGTTATCTCCAATCCTGCGGTCACCGCACCTATCATTGGTGCAAGCAAACCCCGGCACATTGACGAAGCGATTGCAGCGTTAGAGCTGACGCTTTCGGACGACGAAAAGTCGGCTCTCGAGTCCGCCTATGTGCCTCACCGGATCGCCGGCCACAGTTAACCCACGTCTGACCCTGCCCGCCGGAATCAGAACGGCATTGACCAGCGCCGGAGCCAGCAGGATCAACATCGAATTAAAAGCCAGAGAGGCCTTGTTCGGCAGGGCTCACAAAGCCATTCACAAAAAGCATAGCTTTTATATAAAATATGCTTTTCTCGGCTGACCTTTATCTTGTTACCGTGTCGGTCTCAGCAATGCATTTGATAACTTTGGGAAATTCATGACTACGCCAACAATGACACTGATCGACGCCATAACGACACGCCGTTCAGTACGAGGATTCCTCCCCGACCCGGTGAGTGATGAAGTTTTGCTGGCGATCTTTGAGCTCGCCAGAACATCGCCGTCCAACTGCAACACCCAACCCTGGACTTGCTATGTCGCCTCCGGTGCATTCAAGGACCGGCTACGGGAGCAGTTTCTACAACGACAGGAAGATCGCGTTGCCGGCACTCCGGATTTCGGTTACAACTCTCAGTTTGAGGGTCAATACCGCACACGCCAGGTGGAGTGCGCAGTTGCTCTTTACAACGAAATGAGCATTGCCCGTGATGACAAGGCAGGACGCCTCCGAGCTGTGCGCCGGAATTTCGAATTCTTCGACGCACCCCACATCCTGTTCCTGGGAATGGACCGCAACTTCGGCTCCACCATTGCTCTCGATGTGGGGATTTACGCCCAGACCCTGATGTTGGCGATGAATGCCTTTAGCGTGAGCTCTTGCGCCATGGGCAGCATGCGCGCCTACCCGGACCTGGTCCGGGAAGCCTTCCGACTGGATGAGCAAACTGGAATACTGCTAGGTATAAGCTTTGGCTACGAAGATCCCGAGGTGCCAGCCAACCAGACCCGCACCACCCGGGAACCGTTGTCTGACACGGTGACTTTCAAGAGCCAATAGGGGCCGTTAAGTGGCTCGCACCCTGTCAACACTCTGTCTGCTGACTGCCTGTTTCTGTGCCATTGCCAGGGAGTTCAGCGACTGGTCGCTTTTTAGCCCATTAGCCGGTGGTGTCCTGGTGTTGTTCGCCATTGTGCAATGGCCGGGCATCAGTTTTACCTATCGCATCTTTTCCGTTCTGGCACCCTCCCTGGGGCTCGCACTTTGGGTCAGCGATGCCGTTTCTGCGGAGGTACTGGCGGATGCGGTAGACCGGGCCGCTTTTTTTACCCTGTTCCTGACCTCTCTGGCAGTCCTTCGGGAATCCGCCAAAACCTCCCAACTGGTGCGTCGCTGCGGAACGGTACTGGTAAACCAGCCCCCGGGCCGTCGCTATCTGCTGATGTCTTTCGGCTCTCATCTGTTCAGTGTCATGCTGAATATTGGCGCACTGAATGTATTAGGCACCATGGTACGCCGTGCAATTCGCCCATCCTCCGATCCGGAAGTCCAGCGCATCGGCGCCATCCGCCGCAAACGAATGCTAATAGCCACCATCCGAGGATTTTGCGGTGTGCCACTCTGGGCACCCACTTCCGTCACCATGCTGCTGGTACTGTCTGGTATTCCTGATCTGAGTTGGGAGCAATACGCTCCCCTCGGGCTGCTCTGGACACTGCTGTTTATTCTCTGGGGCTCGGTACTGGATCGCCTTGCCTACAAACGCCCCAAAGTGCAATCGGTCAATGGCGGCAACCTGACCCATCTCATCCCGTTGGTGGGTCTGGTAGCCCTGATTCCCAGCCTCGCCTTCGGGATCTCACAGATCACCGGGCTACCATTGTTTTCGGCGCTGCTGATGTGCGCTCCGGCGATTGGCCTGACCTGGATCTGGGTACAGTACAAGGGCAAACCAACCCGGATAAAAAGAGGCCTGATGCTCAGGCGCATGGGGAGATCATTTCCCGAAACCTTCACCAACCAACGCAATGAAGTGGTGTTATTCGCCTCTTCCGGGTTTATCGGGGTGATATTGATTCCACTCATAGACCCGGTAGCCGCCAGCACCTTTCTGGCCCAGGCAAATATCAGCAATGCCACCCTGATGGTTTGCATTTCACTGGTTATGCTGGCTTTTGCATTCATCGGTATTAACGCGATTATAACCGTAACGCTGATGCTGGGCGCTTTGCAGCAGTTGCCCGACCTCAATATTCACCCACAGGTACAGGCCTCGGTTATCGCCATCACCTGGGCGGTTTTTGCGGGTGCGTCACCGTTCACTGCGTCCTTACGTTTTATTTCCGGTTTTTCCGGCATATCACCCTTACGCTTCGGTATGGAGTGGAACGGGTGGTTCAGCGCCAGCGTGCTGGCCATTATGTATACAACACTCTATCTGGTGCTGTAACGCCCAGCCATATTTACCCTTTCAGCAGGAGCAAACTGCCATGAGCCTTCCAGATACACTCAAAGACCAACTGACCCTTCCGGTGTTGTGCTCGCCGATGTTCATCATCTCCAACCCCAAAATGGTTATCGAGCAATGCAAGGCAGGCGTTGTTGGGTCTTTTCCCGCGCTCAATGCCCGGCCAGCAGAAAAACTGGATGAGTGGCTGACAGAAATCGAAGACGCGCTGGCCACCTACAAAGCGGAGAGTCCGGACGCCAAAATAGCGCCCTACGCGGTCAATCAGATTGCCCACACAACCAATGACCGGCTGGAACACGACATGCAGGTGTGCGTGAAGCACCAGGTGCCCATTATCATCACCAGCCTGCAGGCCAACCCGATGATCGTGGAAGCCGCCCATAGCTATGGCGGACTGGTACTTCATGATATTACGACTATTCGTCATGCCAGGAAGGCGCTTAGCATGGGAGTGGATGGCTTGATTCTGGTTACTGCCGGCGCTGGCGGCCATGCGGGCACCCTCAGTCCCTTTGCCCTGCTGTCGGAAATACGCAGCTTCTTTGATGGCCCGGTTATCCTGGGCGGCGCCATCACCAAAGGCAGCCAGGTGCTCGCCGCCGAGGTAATGGGTGCCGATATGGCTTATATAGGTACCCGCTTTATCGCCACAGAAGAAGCCAATGCCGAGCAGGCTTATAAGGACATGATTCTGACGTCGTCCGCGTCCGATATCATTTACACCAATTTATTTACCGGCGTCCATGGCAACTACCTGCGCGGCAGCATCGAAAAGGTCGGTCTGGATCCCGAAGACCTGCCGGTTTCTGACAAGAGCAAGATGAAATTCGGCTCCGCCGGCGGCAGCAAACCAAAGGCGTGGAAAGATATCTGGGGTGCTGGCCAGGGGGTGGGTGGTATCACAGAGCTGGTACCAGTGGCGAAAGCCGTAGCTCAATTACGTGATGAATATGAAACGGCAAGGCAGAAAATTACCAGCTAACACATTTCGACCGCACTCAAAGGAATTTGGGTGCGGTAGTGATTTTCAGAGTGGTGATTAAGTGCGGTTACAGCATCAGGTTTGCCCGTTGCTGACCGATCCGTCTGTTCCATTTCAAACCCCATGATTGATCAGCGCAGCCCCATGCCCCGGGCAATAATGCCTTTGAGGACTTCATTGGTGCCCCCCATCACTGCCGCTTGATGACCACAGCTTGGTGCCGGAATTCCCCAGCCCCCCTCAACTCTATGAGCCCTGGTGCGCACGGAGGCCAGATCCGAACCGGATTCAGGTTCACTCAGACCGAGCGCCACGAATCTCCGCGGCAATCATTTTTTTGAGTTCTGTTTTCAGGATTTTGTTGACCGTGGATACCGGCAATGGCTGGTCCATAAACGTGACTGCGGTCGGACATTTATAATGGGCAATGCGCTCCCGACAATAATCAATAATCTC
>JBDNIR010000036.1:0-5399 GCA_041688195.1 Marinobacter sp. | reverse complement strand
CCCAAACCAGGCATTTTCCAGCGGGTGACCCGGCCGGTTTGCGGGTTCAGGGTATGTTTCATCCAGTTCGCCACGGCAGTCTCGGTGAGGGCGGCTTCGATAAACGGCAGATACTCCGGCTTGCGCGCGATGACGCCGATATTGCTGTGGTCGCCCTTGTCGCCGCTGCGGGCCCAGACCAGCTCGACCAGGGGGACCCGGATATCGGTCACGGGTAAATCGGCAGCGGCTTGCGGGCGGTTTGTTTCAGGTCTCGAAGGCGGCGGCGTGGTCGGGGTTTGAGGCAGCGTGACGTTTCGTTCATGGCCCGCGTAGCTGATTTTGATTTGCACACCGTCTTTCGGTATCAGGCAGGAATACAGCCTGATCTTCGGCCACACCGTGGGGCGCCCACCTACGATTCCGGTGATGCCCGGTGCCATACCGGTGGCGGCCTGGGCAATTTCCCGGGAGAACAACACCAGAGCCTTTTTGTTGGGATGAGCCACACTGATCTTTACAACCACCTCCCGACATTGATCGGCCCGGGCGTGGTCGCCATAAGTCGCTTCGGTACCCAGTAGTTCAATACTGGTCTCGGAGTAGGGCTCGAAGCCCCGGTCCAGGAACAGCGCGGAGGTTTTTTCCAGGATGGCGCCAGCTACCCGGTCGGCTTTGGCTTTGGCGTCTATACCCGCTAAAAGAAAGGTCACGGTACATTTGTGGCCATCGGGCCAGGTGCCAGAGACTTTATAAGTATCGGTGGGTGCCACCCCGCAGGCTCCAGAGACGGCTACCCGGTCGGTTCCGGCCTGCTCGAGGGTGACTTGAGTGAAGTCACAGGTGACGTCCGGCAGCAGGTAAGCGCCCGGATCACCGATCTCATAGACCAACTGCTCTGCTACGGTGCCATAGCTGACCTGACCGCCGGTCTGTTCGGGCTTGGTGATGACGAAATCGCCATTGGCCTCGACTTCCACAATGGGGAAGCCCATGTCGGCGTAACCGTCGGCGATGTCTTGCCAGTCGGTAAAGTTACCGCCAGTAGCCTGAGCGCCGCATTCCACCAGGTGGCCAGCCAGGCTGCCTTGGGCGAGTTTGTCATAATCATCCCAGCGCCAGCCGAATTCGTGTATCAGCGGGGCCAGCACCAGGGCACTGTCCGCCACTCGGCCGGTAATAACGATGTCTGCACCTTGCTCCAGAGCGGCCACCAGTCCGGGTGCTCCCAGGTACGCGTTCAGGCTGACCATCATGCCGGGCATGGGCGCGCCGGTGCTCATCTCGGTGATGTCAGCGGCGGCCAGATGTTTTTTCCGGGGCAGTAGGTCATCCCCCAGCACCAGGGCAATCTTCAGGTCGGCTCCGGCTTCATCGCACAGCGCCTGGAGGGCATCGCGGCAAGCCACCGGGTTAACGCCTCCTGCGTTGCTGATTACCTTGATGCCCTGCTGCTTTATCTCGCCCAGCAATGGCCCCATCACGGTCTGGACAAAATCCCGGGCGTAGCCGGCCGACGGGTCTTTCATTTTTTGGCCAGCCATGATCGACATGGTGATTTCCGCCAGGTAGTCCGATACCAGGTAATCGAGCCTGCCTTTGCGGACGAGCTGCTGGGCGGCGGTTTCGGTGTCGCCCCAGAAGGCGGATGAACAGCCGATGCGAACGGTTTTGCCGGGTGTGCCTTGAGCGGGCATGAGGGTTCCTTATGAGGTTCCGGGACTGTTGCATGACGATACCAAGCAAGCGCTTGGTTTGTAAAGCATCCAGGAAAAGGTAAAATTAACCTGGCCTGTTAAACGCACTCTATCCGGACACCTGCGTGATTGAACCCGTGACCCAGAACGACAATGAAAACCCAATCCTCAAAGCCTTGGTAGCTGAAAACCTCGTTTCAGACCCCGCCGGGGCGCGAGGCCGTTTGCTGAAGGAAGCCGCCCGACTGTTCAGGGATAAAGGCTATGAACGCACCACAGTGCGAGACTTGGCGGCGGCGGTGGGTATTCAGTCCGGCAGCCTGTTTCATCATTTCCGGACCAAGGAAGAAATCCTCAAGGCGGTGATGGTGGAAACCATCCGGCTTAATACCGCTGTTATGCAGCAGGCACTAGCAGCGGCAGATACCGATAGAGACAAGCTGCGGGCACTGATTCTTTGTGAGTTGGAGTCCATCACCGGCCAGACTGGCGAAGCCATGGCGGTCCTGGTCTATGAATGGCGCAGCCTGTCGGCAGCCGCCCAGGCCGGAGTGCTGGTGTTGCGGGACATTTATGAACGGCTTTGGCTCGATGTGCTGGAATCCCTGGCGGCCCAGGGCGTGGTAAAAGCAGAGCCTTTCGTGATGCGGCGCATGCTGACCGGCGCTCTGAGCTGGACCGTCACCTGGTACCGGCCCAACGGAGGCATGACCTTGTCAGACCTGACCGATCAGGTGATTGCCATGCTGAGGCTGGACTAGAAAACCGGTGTTTTGCATCTACAGGTACGAATTGGGCGTATTTGCGTAAGCAGTCAGCCGCTGTCACCGATTGGTAAGGCATGCTGGTTATATTCTCGGTAGTCAACTTTGTGGAGCGGTGTTTTGATGCGGATTTCGGCTCGATTTTCGATTTTGACCGCACTAAGTGTGAGCTTGCTTGCGGGTTGTAGCGGCGGGGGCTCTTCGGATGATTCGTCTGGTTTTCCTTCCGAGCCGTTGCCTTCGAACATGGCTTTGGCCGGTATTATCAACATCGAAGCCAATACGCGTGTTGATTTGGACACCGCTGAAAACCTGGCTGTCGGACAACCGCCCCTTTCTGACCCTCAGGACCTGCCGGCAAACTTCGTTTTGGCAGGCTATGTCAGTGCCGAAGAAGGGCTTTATCCCCCGGTTGATGAGGGCGGGGGGACGTCACATTATCCCCGCGACCGGACTGACGAATTCAGAATTCCCGTAAAAGCTGGCGAGACGCTCGTGTTGCAGACATTTACGGCCCGAGCGCGAGATGAGGACCCTGACTCGCCGGTAAAATTCTCTCTCACCACGACCACGGCTCTTGACGGAATTGTTCTGTCTGAAGAGACGACCAATCCGGAAAATGGGGAAAGGGACGCCCGGGTAACACTGCCTGATGGCCAGGCTGCCGGAGAATACCGGGTTGTCATTGAAGCCCTGGGACAAGTCCCCGTGCGATATGTGATGACATCACTGGCAAACAATATGGCGGTGGGCCAGAGTTTTGAGTGGCCAGAGCATGAGTTTATGCCGGGTGAAGCCATTGTAACCATGGCTTCTGGCAAGGAGGACGTTAGTGCAGCCCTGTCGGCCACCGGTGCCACCATGAGCCGGGCGCTGGGAGAAAATGTCTGGCTTGCAAGGGCGCCATTAACCCTGATGCAGCAGCGAGCGCCCGATGAATCCACTGTGCGCTGGGTCGAATCATTACGGAAATCCCCCGGAATCTCTTCAGCGACACCGAATTACCTGATGTCCAGCCAGATGCTCCCCACTACAGAGCCACTGTTCCCACAACAGTGGCATTACAGTCTGATTGACGCGCCTACTGCGTGGCAGCTAGCGCCAGATGGCGGTGCTGGAGTGACGGTCGCCGTTCTCGACACCGGTTTGTTTAGACAGTCTGAAACCAGTTGGCATTCCGATCTCGATGCTAACGTTGTAGACAGCCCCTTGCTGGCAGACTCCGATTTTGTTGATAGAGATAATTTTCCGGCGGACCCGGGGAATTCCGTCGGCAACAGTGTTTTCCACGGCACACATGTTGCGGGCACGGTGGCCGCAGTTGTTAATGACTCGGGCGGCACGGGGGTAGCATTTGGAAGTAGCCTCCTCCCGGTGCGAGTGCTGGGAGAGGGCGGGTCAGGCTCCTCAGCCGATTTACTGGATGTCATTCGCTGGGTAGGTGGGGATGGTAATGTCGGACCAAGAGCTGATATTGCAAATATGAGCCTGGGCGGTTTGCCATTTATCGAGCCAATGCAAGATGCGATTACTGACGCGTCTGATAATGGCGTCATTTTTGTCGCGGCTGCCGGCAACTCAAACAGTTCGGTGCGCAGCTTTCCTGCCGCGTTTGACAAGGTTTTTTCCGTCAGTGCGGTGGACGGAGCTGGCGAGCGAGCGTCCTACTCCAATTTCGGGAGCTGGATTGATCTGGCAGCACCGGGCGGGGATGCGAGACGTGATGCCAACAGTGACGGAGTCGCAGACCGGGTGTTGAGTACCAGCGCGGTCTTTATTGATGGACAGTTGAGGCCGGTCTATACCGGGTTGCAAGGCACCTCCATGGCGGCGCCGCACGTGGCGGGAGTATTCGCGCTAATGAAAGGCGCAAGGGAAGATCTGACCTATGAAATTGTATTGTCATGGCTGGAAAATGGCGAACTGACAAACTCAAGTGCTCCGGGCCGAACGGACGATCTGGGCTATGGTGTACTGGACGCGGGAAAAGCACTTTTCACCGCGATCAACAATCCCACATTGACCATTCTGTCGTCGTCACCGTCCTTGATCAGTCTGAACTCTGAGACTCAGGTGTCTGAAACGGTCACTCTTACAGTTCTCGGTGACCAGGATAACCCTGTCACAATACAGTCGGTGATCCCTGATCAGAGTTGGCTTAGCGTGAGTGAACCCACTGCTGTCGTTAATGGCACCTCGACGCTTGAGGTTGTGTTGAATCCGCAGGAGTTGGAGCCCGGTGTCGCGCAACAAGGCACGGTTACCGTCACCTACGACACTGATCAAAAAAGAACTCTGGATATTCCGGTAGCGGCGCAGCGGGTAACCGATCAGCAAGCCCGCAATGCCGGCCGTCACTTTGTGCTCTTGGTTGAACCAGAGCCCAACGCAAACGGATTTTTTGAAGGCGTCGCGCTGTCGACTGTCACGGTCGAGGAGGGTCAGTATCGCTTTACGTTTTTCCACGAGGACGGAACGGAGCCCAGACCTGCTAATCAAGTACCTGCCGGGAAATACCTGCTGGTTGCGGGATCCGATTTTGATAATGACAATATAATCTGTCAGGCAGGGGAGGCGTGTGCTGAGTACCCGATTTCTGGTCTGAGGCAGGAAATAGAGATAACTCCGGGTGTGACGCTGTCAGGAATCGAGATGACAACCAGTTACAGTCGACCAACGATTTCATCGTCGTCTTTGGAGCAACTGCCGAGACCTAATTTCGAGGGATACAGGCTGATGCTGAAAGATCAGAGCCGGGCATTGTTTGACGAAATGAAGAAAGTTCGATAATGGAGCGCCTGAAAAAATTGTCATTGGCAATGAAGGTGTTTCTTTTTGTCCTGTTATCCACGTTCACGATCCTGAGCGGATGCGCGGGTAAACATGATGAGCCAGACCAGGACGTCGGAACCGGCAAAGACGTAGAGGCCAGGCAACAGGCTCCCCTGGCGCGACAAAT
>JBDNIR010000270.1:0-3012 GCA_041688195.1 Marinobacter sp. | reverse complement strand
GGTCCAGAATGGCATCCGCCAGTGTCGCGTCGCCGATCATCTTGTGCCAGTTGGCGATCGGCAACTGGCTGGTGATCAGCGTTGATTTCAGGCCGTGGCGGTCTTCCATGATTTCCAGCAGATCGTTACGTTGACCCAGGCTCAGCGCTTCCAGGCCCCAGTCGTCGAGCACCAGCAGGTCTGTCTTGGCTAGTTGGGCGACCAGCTTGGCGAAGCGCCCGTCGCCGTGGGCAATGCTGAGTGACTCCAGCAGCCGCGAGGTTCGGAAGTAACGCACAGACAAGCCATGGCGACATGCCTGCGTGGCCAGCGCACAGCCCAGATAGGTCTTGCCGCAGCCGGTCGGCCCGGTGATCAGGACATTGTGGTGCTGATGGACCCAGTGACTGCTCACCAGATCCGCGAATTGGCTTCTGTTGAGGCCCCGTGGGTGGCGATAATCGATCTCGTCGGGATGGGCCTGAAGTTTCAGCCTGGCCGCTTTGAGCAGCCGGTCGACCTTGTTGTTGCTGCGGTAGATGGCTTCACGGTCGACCAGCAAGGCCAAGCGTTCTTCGAAGCCCAGCTCGCTGTGTGTCGAGGGCTGTGCCAGCTGCTGTTCAAGGCCTTCGGCCATGCCGGTCAGGCGCAGGCTGCGCTGGATATCGAGTGTTTGATGCGTGAACATGATTCATCCTTTTTCATTTTTTGGGACGTTGTTTTTGGTCGTGCGTCGTGCGCTATTGGGTGACGGTCAGTGGTAGTACCCCTCCCCCCGCAATGGCATTCTCTTTAATTAGGGAGTCTTGTATTTTCCATACAGACTTCTAACGCATTGATTAATAGGTAATTGTTTGCGCGCCGCCACTAATCCTTAAAAACTTGACTCCCACCCACTCTTTTGGTAATATATCGGAGTGTAATAATAATCCGAGAAGAGCATGGACCGGCGCATAGAAAACCTGAAGTCAACAACGTTTGGCGAGAAACGATTTACCCGAAAACAAATTGCGGCTATCCAGGAGACTGTCAACACCTTTTCAACACTGAGCCGTCGAGAGCTGGCGCACACAATTTGTGAACACCTACGATGGTTCACACCCAAGGGGGAAAACAAAATCCAATCGTGCCTTCGTGCGTTGGACAGCCTAGAAGAGCTTGGCATTCTATCCCTACCGGGAAAAGAGGAAGCCAAAAAAAGAGGTCCGCAAAAGAAGATCACATGGACAAGTCAGACAGAAGTGCAACCCGCCATCGGCGACAACTTGGATCAATTGACACCGATTAGCCTGCAGGTCGTGACAGAGAAAGATGCCGTTAGCCAATGGAACGAAACTGTCGACAGGCACCACTACCTGGGCTACAAGCGCCCCATAGGTCCCCACTTACGCTATTTTATCCTTGATAAACAGGGCCGACAACTAGGCTGCCTGCTGTTTTCCTATGCCGTAAAGTCCTTGCCTGCCCGTGATGAATGGATTGGCTGGCAGGACAAAAAACATAAGAAACACTTGGACTTAGTGATCAATAACAATCGGTTTTTGATCTTCCCATGGGTAGAGGTTAAATGCTTGGCCTCCAAGGCGCTGTCAATGGCATCTCGCCAACTCGCCGGTGACTGGGAGGCGCACCACGGCTATAGACCTGTACTGCTAGAAACCTTTGTCGATCTGACAAAATTCGATGCCACCTGCTACCGAGCTGCCAATTGGCATTACTTGGGCAAGACGAGGGGACGTGCTGCCAGCAAAAATACGACAGCCAAAACCCCCAAAGGCGTTTATGTCTACCCTCTGGTCAACAACGCTAAATTCATACTGATTAATGGCCCACAAGCCTCAGCCAAAACCCGCAAAAAAACCTTGATCCGCACACCGAAGCCGTTAACCCCAGCGGACCCTTTTGTTCAGCTATGGCAAAACATCCTGGGGACAGTAATGACCGTTGCCAATGATTTTGATCGGCAATGGCGAAAACGGCAGCGAGTCCTAAACACGCTATTGATTATGCTCTTCATCTTTCGGTTGGTGTTCTCAAAAAACAAACAAGGATACGCCATTACCATTGCCGAGCTTTGGGATCAGTGTCGCACCATGGGCATATCATTACCGCAAGCCACCCCGGTTGCAGCATCGGCTTTTTGCACTGCCAGAGCAAAATTGGATGAAAACATATTCAAGACTCTGCATGCGGAAATTTTCCAGCACGCCGACAAGCCCTGCACTGACAACCTGTGGAAGGGGCACAGGATTTTTGCGGTCGATGGATCGAGAATGAATTTGCCGCGTCAATTGATCAACTATGGTTACCGAGTCCCATCAGACAATGCCCACTACCCACAAGGCCTGCTGAGTTGTTTATACCAGCTGAAATCAAAAATCCCAATGGATTTTGACCTCGTATCACATACCAACGAGCGAAAAGTGGCGCTAACGCACTTGGCCTTATTGTCAGAAAATGATGTCGTGGTTTATGACCGTGGCTATTTCTCCTACGCCATGCTTTACGAACAGATAGAACGCGGCCTTCACTCAATATTCAGACTAAAAACAAAGGCCTCCAGCGTTGTTGATGAGTTTATCGCCAGCAATGAAACCGACAAAACTGTCGAGATTATCCCCAACAAGACCCATCAAATAGCAATACTTGAAAAATCCCCAGAAAGCACTTGCAAACCGATACCCTTGCGCTTGGTGAAACATACGGTTGCCGGCATAACCTACCTCTTAGGCACCACGTTGCTCGATCAACAAACGTACACCATTGAAGATCTTTCGGATGTTTATCATTCTCGTTGGGGCATAGAAGAGCTTTATAAGATCTCCAAGCAGCTGATGATCATAGAGGACTTTCACGGTCAAAGTGAACGTGGCGTCAAACAGGAACTCTTTGCTCACTTCATCCTAATCACCTTAACGAGAATTTTCTCAAATCACAGCGAAGACGGCTTTAACTCACAGGTTACGGCGGATGAAGCGCCGGCAATAAAGGCAAACTTCAAAAATTGCCTGGTTACAGTGGCCAGGAACATTG
>JBDNIR010000269.1:0-18499 GCA_041688195.1 Marinobacter sp. | reverse complement strand
GGGCCGCATGACATCTTCCTCCCGGGTGGTCTGGAAGATGTGGTAGTCCTCGTTATAGGGACTCATGGGGGTCATGCCCCGGTATTTCTGATCTTTCATCTCCTCAAAAGTCTCCCGGAAGATGAAGAACTCCAGCTCGGTGGCGGTGGTCATGGTCAGCCCCATGGCCTTAAGCCGGGCGAGCTGCTTTTGCAGTACCGCACGGGGAGAATGGGGTACCGGGCCATGGCTGGCGTGGTCGAGCAGGTCACACAGGACAAATGCAGTACCGTCCAGCCAGGGCAATTTTCTGAGGGTGCCCAGGTCGGGCTTCATGACGTAGTCGCCATAGCCGGCCGCCCAACTGGTGGAGGCGTAATTCTCCACGGTGGTCATGGCCAGATCGGTGGCCACCAGGTATTTGCAGCAATGGCTTTCTTGCCAGGCGGTTTCGATAAAATACTGGGCCTGGAAGCGGTTTCCCATCAGTCGTCCCTGCATGTCGGGGATGGCTGCTACAACGGTGTCGATGGTGCCGTTAAGCACGCATTCTGTCAGTTCTTCAAAGGTGAGGTTCCCCGCCATAACCACTCCGCTCTTGAGTCACCGGCGCGCACAGGCGCCTGAAATCGGAAGAGCCGGCATTCCGGATCGAAGCTGCCGGCTCCCGGGCCATCAGCTGTAACGGTAAGGCCGCCCTGCTTTTTCCATGGTGGCGTTGTAGGCTTTAAGAATTTTGACAACCCTGGCCTTGGTTTCAGATTGCGCTGCGATTTCGTCCCAGAACTTCAGGGCGGCTCTCTCGACCTGTGCCCATTCCTTGTCCGGTATGGTGGTCAGCTGCATTTTGGAGCCTCTGACCCGGAGCTCAGCTTCACCGCCCCAGTACCACCATTGCCGATAGTAGTGGGAGCTGTCCATGGTGAGCTTGAGCAGTTCCTTGAGGTGGTCGGACAGTTCATTGTAACGGTCCATATTGGCGAAGAAGGAGCCCGCCCAGGCACCGGAAATGTTGTTGGTAAGAAAGTAGTTGGTTACGTCTGCCCAGCCCACCGTGTAATCCTCGGTAATGCCAGACCAGGCTACGCCGTCAAGCTCACCGGTTTGCACGGCCACCTCGATATCCTCCCAGGGCAGGGAGACCGGCACAACGCCAAACTGGGCCATAAAGCGGCCCGCAGTCGGGAAGGTGAAGACCCGTTTACCCTTGAGATCTTCCAGGCTGTTGATGGGCTCCTTGGTGGCAAAGTGACATGGGTCCCAGGCACCGGCGGAAAGGTGCTTTACTCCGACCTTGCTGTATTCCTCGTCCCAGATTTCATTGAGCCCGTACTGATTGAACAACACCGGCACGTCGAGGGAGTAGCGGCTGGCAAACGGGAAGTAACCGCCGAACACGGCAACTTCGGTGGGTGAGGCCATGGAGTCGTCATCGGACTGCACGGCGTCGATGGTGCCTTTCTGCATGGCCCGGAACAATTCGCCGGTGGGCACCAGTTGATCAGCGTAGTAGAGCTCGATCTGCATCTCGTTGCCGGCAATGCGATTGAAACTGTCGATGGCGGGTTTGATGACATGCTCGGCGAGGGCCGGACCGGCGTAGGTCTGCAGGCGCCATTTAATCTTGGGTTCGGCGGCGTAGAGGCTGTTGGGAGCAATAGCGGCAGCACCGGCCAGGGTAGCGGCCGATGCCAGGAACTTGCGACGTGAGGTCATGGTTCTCTCCTTGATAAACACTCTAGTTGGAAGCCTTGAGGGCTCTCCGGCTTTCCGGCCCCAGCCTGTCCTGGCGTTACAGCATGCCTATCGCGGCCAAACCCGGTTCAGTTGCTCATTATTGACATAAATGATTATTTCAAAACCTCTCCTATCAGGATTGCTTTACTTGTTATAAACGTATTCTGGTAACCACAGAGCGATCTGCGGAAACACCATGATCAGGGCCAGTGCAAGCAACATGACCGCCACAAAGGGCAGTATCGAGCTGTAGATATCCCCCAGGGTGATCTCCGGCGGAGCCATTGCCCGCATCAGAAATAAATTATAGCCGAACGGTGGCGTCATGTAGGCGATCTGGGTGGTTATGGTGTAAAGCACTCCGTACCAGACCAGATCAAACCCCAGCGCCGCAACAAGGGGCACATAAAGCGGTGCGACGATCACCAGCATCGCGGTATCGTCCAGAAAGGTGCCCATCAGCAGGAAGGAGAGTTGCATCAGGATCAGGATCATCCAGGGGTTAAGGCCCAGTTGTTCGGTAAACAGGTTATCAATGGCGTTAACCGCGCCGAGACCGTCGAAGACGGCGCCGAAGCCCATCGCCGCCAGAATGATCCACATGAACATGCAGGAGATGGCCAGAGTCTGGCGCACGGAAACCTCAAACACTTGCCGGTTCATGCGGCCCTTCAGAATGGCCGCCACAAAAGCAGCCATAGCACCAATGGCAGAGCTTTCAACCAGACTTGTCCAGCCGTTGATGAAAGGCACCATCATAGTGGCAAAAATCACCACCGGCAGCGCCCCCGCCCGCAGAAGACGGAGCTTCTCCGACAGGCTGACCAGCCGTTCTTCCGGTGGCAGAATCGGCCCGAGATGCGGTTGGATGCGGCAGCGTATTGCGATATACAGAACGAACATTCCGGCCATCATCAGGCCCGGGAACACCCCTGCCAGCCAGAGTTGCCCCACTGGCTGACGGGCGATCATGGCGTAGAGCACCAGCACTACCGAGGGTGGCACGAGAATGCCCAGTGAAGACCCGGCCTGAATCACGCCGGTCACCATGCGTTTGTCGTAACCCCGGCGGAGCAATTCAGGCAGCGCAATGGTAGCGCCGATGGCCATCCCCGCCACCGACAGGCCATTCATGGCGGAGACCAACACCATCAGACCAATGGTGCCGATCGCCAGGCCGCCGTGAATCGGGCCCATCCAGACATGGAACATGCGGTAGAGGTCATCGGCAATTTTGGATTCTGACAGCACGTAACCCATGAAAATAAACATCGGCAGGGTCAGCAAGGGGTACCAGTTCATCAGCTTCATAGCGGCTGAAAAAGGCAGGTCGGAGCCGCCAACTCCCCACATGGTAATGGCGGATAGCGCAGCCACCGCCCCAATGGCGGCAAACACCCGCTGGCCGGTCATCAGCATCAACATCATCGTGGAGAACATGAATACGGCGATCATTTCCTGGGACATCAGATCGTCTCTCCCCGGATGCGGGCGACATCTTTGAAAAATTCCGAAAATGCTTGTAACAGCATCAGGAAAAATCCGACGCACATCGCCAGCTTGATGGGCCACATATACGGTCGCCATGCGGTCGGGCTGCGCTCACCGTATTGCATTGAATAGCTTGTGCTGTCGTAGGCGCCGTACAGCAGCACTCCGAGAAAGAAGATCAGGAAGAAGATCGTGAAAGCGTCGAACCAGGCTTTCTTCTGGTCGGACCAGCTACCGTAGAACAAATCCATGCGCACGTTGGAGCCGAGCTGGATTGAATAAGGCCCGCCAAGAACGTAGTAGGCCACCATGGCGAACTGCGCAGCCTCGAGGGTCCAGAGTGAGGGTAGAAAGAAGGTTTTGGAAATTGATGACCACAACAGAATCCCCACCATGAGGAAGATGCCGTACATCATTACCCTTCCAACGCGGTAATTCACAGCATCCACGACACGAACGTAACCGCTGATAATCGGGGGCATCAAAATCCCTCTTTGCGAGGCAATCGGGTTGCCAGCGCGTTCTGCGCGTCCCAGGCTTTCAATGTGTCCAGCAAAAGACCTGCCAGCATCGTTGCCATGGTGGATTGCTGATCCGGCGTGCTGATGAGGTCATTACGGATTTCGATCATTACATTCATTATGCCGGTTCTGAGGCCGTGAGCCTGCAACGTGTGGGTAACACCGTCCCCCGGGCCATACGGGTCGTTACGGCGAAACTGCAGCGGGCTATGGAGAGGCGCCAGTTGCAGCAGGTTGTCGGCAAAGCGGGTATCGCTATCGTGAAGGATACCGATCTCGGTGGTCCGTTGTTGGCCGCGATAAATAGGGCTGAAACTGTGAATAGTGGCCAGAACTGGCACTGTATTGATGCTTTGCGTAGCAACCAGAGCGTCGGTCAGCAGGGCTTCGAAAGGCTCGTAATACGCCTGGATTCTCCGCTTTCTGTCGTCTGCACTGAGGTGCAGGTTGCCGGGTATGTCGTGTATTTCGCTCCGGGTTGGCATTGCATCGGGCGCAGTGGGCGGCCGGTTGCAGTCATAAACCAGGCGGGACACTGTCGCCGCCACAAGCCGGGCATCGAGCATTTGGCTGAGCTTCTGGGCCACCGCTAATGCCCCCGGGTCCCAGGCGATATGGGCGGCGCGCAGTTCCGGTGGCAAACCGAGGTCTTCGAACTGAGACGGTATAAAGCAGGAGGCGTGCTCGCAGACGAGCAAAAACGGAGAGTTTCCCTGACTGTTGACCAGTCTGGCGGGCGCGCTCCGTTCGGATGAAATCGGGACTTCGGGTCCGGTGTTGCTCTGGTGATTTTGCACTCAAGCCTCCCTGTTCCCTTAGAGAATTCGTCATACCTTTGAATCTGTCAAACACTTTGCTGATTTAGTCTTCCAGCGCTTCGTCTGCCAGGGCGTACCACTGCTGAAAAAATACATCCGCAGCATCCGTTTCAACGGAATTGGTGGCCGCCCGCGGCGCGTTGTCTTTCTCTTGGCGGCGTACTCTGCTTGGGCGAAACTCGTTTGCTGCATGACCGGACAGGAAGCATTACCGCTGGCTTGTCACTCTCTGCGCCGATAGAACGGAGAAAAAACGAATGGATAGCGAATTTGGTCGAGGCCGGGAAATCAATATCGGCGCAACTTGGTTATTTGCCGGACGCACAGTAGTCCACGGACCCAATAATGGCAGAAAGAAGAATCGAAGAGTTCAGGCAAGCCGTTATAACCCGCAAGGATGGCGGCATCATTGGTTCCTGATGGCCTTTGTGTCTGAATAACCCTGCCCGGGCGGCAGGGTTATTCAGTTTCCCGCCTGGGATTCATTTTCCTTTCCACTGAAGAACAAAGGGGAAGGGGCAAGCCTATGTCCTCTATCCGAAGTGTCGGAGTATTGGCCCCACACCTCTTCGGATCCAATACGGAAACGCGATTTCTTCTGTGGCAATCCACAGTCGGGGACGTCAGCGAGTTTTTCATGGCTCCAGTTACATCCGCATTTATGGCGATGGTTAATTTATCAAACGCTATCTGCACGTCCTCCTATAAAATGTTAATGACCTGCTCGTCTGAGAATCGCTTTTTCATGTTCGTCGTCCTCTGCTGTCATCAGCAGTTCTACGCCGGAAATGGTTCAGCTAGAGGGGGCAGGGCAACGCCATCCACGTTCGAGTTGCAACCGACCGCTTGCCGGAGAAATGGATAACGGGGATCCTGGTTTAAGGGAGGCCTTCCTTTTACCCCATGGCCAGCTATTGGTCCCGACGCGCTATCCAGCGGGCGCGGCTGGGCTGGAACACGCTGCGCAACGTTTGTTCATGCACAGATTCCTGCATTGAATTTCCCTACGGCGATCAGAAAACCGGGAGGAACCTGGAGAATAGGGTAGGTGCTCAGCCGAGCTGGGCGCCATCACGATTGAGTCGATCCCGAATAGCCCGCGTGATGCTTCAGATTTTCCGTCACTAGAAACCCAGGAGTTTATCGGGCAGCCAGAGCACCAGGTTCGGAAAATACATGACAAGAACCAGAGTCAGTAGCTGTAGGCCAATAAACGGCAGCACGCCCTTGTACATCTGTACCGTAGTAACTGACTTAGGTGTGATACCGCGAAGATAGAAGATCGCCGGCGCCATGGGGGGCGTCAGGTAGCTGGTCTGGATCACGATAAGGAACAGGATACAGAACCAGACCGGGTCAAAGCCCATGCTCACCATGATAGGCGTGAACATAGGGATCATGATCAGTATCACGGAGATCCAGTCCAGGAACGCTCCACCAACGAATGCCATTAGCAGCACGATTCCCAATAGCCCCCAGGGGCTCAGGTTGGAGGCGCCAACAAGTTCTTCGGTAAGAATCACACCACCCGAGCCGATAAATATCCCGGTGAGCATGCTTCCAGCCAGCAGAATAGTCATGATCATCGCAGTGATCCGCAGGGTCTTCAGAAAAGCTTGGTGGAGAACGGTTAGGCTGAACTGGCCGTAGAAAATAGTTAGCAGCACCGCACCTGCCGCACCCAGGGCTGCAGCCTCGGTCGGGGAGGCCAAGCCGAGCATTATGGAACCCAATACTGCGAACACCATTAGCATGGGGGGCACTAAAGCGGTGGCAGTGATCCGGAGCTTCTCGGACAGGGGTAGCTCAGGTTCGTCACCAGCGTGAATAACGGGGCCTGCTGATGGTTGTATGATGCAACGTATGACTATGTATGCCATGTAAAAACTAGCCATAATCAGACCAGGAAAAATCATCCCTAGCAGCAGGTCACCCACTGAAACCTGGGCCAAAGGCCCCATGATGACGACGACTACGGACGGTGGAATCATGGTGCCAAGGCTACCGCCGGCGCAGATAGTGCCGGCCATCAACCCGTTGTCGTATTTGTACTTCATCATGATAGGAACTGCGAGGAGCCCCACCACTACCTCGGTCGCGCCTATGACGCCAGTTGAGGCCGCGAAAACGATGCACATCAGAATGGTGCCGAGAGCCAAGCCGCCTGGAACACGGCGAGTCCATAGGTGCATGGCTTCGAACAGGCGCTTGGCGATGCCTGCGCGCTCAAGCATGCTGCCCATGAAAACAAACAGTGTTACCGCGGCGAGTACGTAGTTCGAAGCCACGTCGCTAATCTTCTCGATAAACTGGTGGATTAACGCCTGGTCGAACACCATGTAACCGAAGACGGTTGCCGTGAACATCATCGCGAAAGCTACCGGTACGCCGACCAGAAGCAGGGCAAAAAGTAGGGGGAACATATATAAGGGAAACAGAGACATGGGCTAGGGGGTCTCCGATTGATGAATGAAAATATCATCGGCCACGCTGAGGGAAGCGGGTTCGTTGCCGTTACGGAGAATCTGGAAGGCTCTGATTAACTCGGCCAGTGCCTGAAGCGCGAGAGCCAGAAAGCCTAGGGCGAAGGACACTCTGAAAGGCCAGATAGGCGGATTCCAGGCGGACATTCCGCTTGTCTCGCGGCTCAGAAACGCGTTGATAGCGTACTCATAAAGACCATAAGTCAGCCAGGCGCAGACTGGTAAGACGATCACCGCATAAGTCAGGATGTCGACTATGGCTCGGACTCGTGGAGAGAAATACTGGTAGAAAATCTCTATGCGAATATGTGAATGCTCACGCAAGGCATATGCCATGCCAAGCAAAAAATTCGCACCGGTTAGCATATATCCTAGCTCGAAAGCCCAGATAGTAGGCGCACCAAAGACATAGCGCGCGATGACTTCGTAGCAGCTGGCTAGCACCAGCGGAGCTACAAGCCAGGCGCCAATAACCCCCGTCGAGCCGGTAGTCCGATCGATCAGATTAAGGACGGCTTGCATAAGAACCTCGTGTTTCGGGTAAAAAAAGGCCGCTGGGGTGCGATACAGCGGCCTTCGTTACTTATTCGCGAGTCAGGACCTTGCGGTAGGAGTCAGCATCTTTCCAGAGTTCCAGGAACTCCTGCTGATTTTTGTAGACCCGGGCAAACCATTCGTTGTTGGTAGCCTGTTTTTCTGCCCAGGCTTTGGCGATTTCCTGGGCTTTAAACTGGACTTCAGGATCCAGTTCGATAATCTCGTTGCCCTCTGCCTTGTAGAACTCCATTGCCTTGGCATCTTCCTCACCGATACGTAGCCAGCTGTCGAGAGTTGTCAGCCGGGCTGCAGTTTCGACGGCCTTCTTATCTTTGTCGGAAAGCTCGCCCCAGGCAGCCTTGTTTATGACCAGCTCGAAGGGAGCTACAGGCTGATGAATGCCCGGGATGATCACGTACTTGGCAACTTTGTGGAAACCCGGTGAGATATTCTCCCAGGGTGTTCCCCATTCCGTTGCATCAATTACTCCTCGCTCAAGCATGGGGTACACATCTCCGCCAGGAGTTGTTACAGGGGAGGCGCCCAGGCTTGCTGACATCTCCAGCCAAGCACCGGCAGTACGCAGCTTAAGGCCCTGGAGGTCTTCGAGGGTCCTGACGGGTTTGCGAGAGTGTAGGAATACCTCTGCTGTCCTGATGAATAGCGGGAAGGAGATAACGTCAAATTTCTCTTCTCGGAACTCACGCTGCAGTTCCACGCCACCACCCTCATAAAGCCAGTGCAGCATTCGCTCGGAATCAGGGCTACCTGCATAACCTGCAAACAGGACCGTCGTGGGGTCTTTGCCCCAGTCGTAGCCCATCCAGGTGTGGCCCATCTCCGCAACCCCGTTCTTCACGGTTTCGGAGACCTTCAGGGCATTGCCTAATGCACCGCCTGTAAATACCTGGACCTTGATGCGGCCGTCGGAAAGCTGGTTGACGTTGTCGGCAAAAGCCTGGGCTCCGATCGTGGAAAGCGGTCCGCCGGCCCAGCCTGTTGCCATCTTGAAGTTATGAATGGGTTCTTCAGCCTGAGCGGTGTTTATAGCCGAGAACAACGTGGCCACCATCGCGATGGTGGTAAATTTCTTAAGAGTGAGTTTGAGTAATGTCATTTGCTCATGTCCTCTTCTGCCGAACATCGCGCGCGCAACTTGGGCAGTATTGTTTTTGTTTAGATCAGTCGATCGGTCGGAACCAACGGCCTGATGCCTGTTACGAGGTTGAAGACAGAACGCCTGCCTGGCTCCCCAATTGAACGAATGCAGTATTGCGTCGCTGGCATATTTTCGCTTGAAACCTAAAATTGCTGATAGCGACTATTAAGCAATAGCATCGAATCTCAATATATACAACAAATATATCTGTTGGCGTTATTTGATTTTCCTGCTCGTTAATCCACAACAATTTGGGCTCGTGGCTGCTAACGAAGATGGGGTCTGGGAGAACTATCATGGCGACAACGCGGGGTAGACCAAGTATGCCGATTCGCGGCCGGATCCTTGTGTGGACCAGCCTGGCCGACGCGGAACAGCCGTGATCAGGATCGTCATGGCGCTAAGTCTGATCAAGGCCGCGACAGGCGGGTGGGTGCTTAGACTGGGTAAGTTAACCTCATCAGGAGAGCCGCGTGACATAGTCATAAAGGTGAACCAAATGTCCTGCCACCCAGGCGGGATCCTGAGCCGGGATGTTGTGCACGCCACCGTCGAGAAGGGCAAGCTTGGCATCAGGTATCGTGTCGGCGATTAGCTGGCCGTGGCTGAGGGGGCATTGGTCATCGGCACTGCCATGGATTACGAGAGTCGGTACTTTGACGCCCGGCAGGACGGAGCGAAAATCCGTGTTCTTGACAGACAGCCAGGCCCCGGCGGCGGCCACCGGGACGGCGCTCTCTTTCAGTGCCATGTGGCTGGCCCGGAGTTCGGCCTCTTGCGCTATCTCTTCCGCATTTTCGCCACTGAACCAATGGCATTTGTTGCCCTGAGAGGTTCCGCTAACCATGACTAAAGCGCCGAGCCGGTTCTGGCCGTAGCGCCGCAGGTACGCCAGGCTAACCAGCACTCCCATGCTCCACCCCACCAGCAAACATGGCCTTTCAAGCGCGTCTAATACGGCCGCCAGGTCATCTGCGAAAAAATCCACTGTGTAAGCCACAGGATCGTTTGGCGCGACTGAGCCGCCGCGTCCGCGCAGATTGGGCGCCAGGGCGGGAATACGATTGGGGAGATGTTTGAGTACCTCGGTCCAGGCCTTTGCCGAGCCCTGGATACCGTGCAGGAGAACCATGGGCATGGCGTCTATGCCCGCATCAGCAGTGCTCAGGCCAGTGAGTTGGCCGGCGGGCCCAGCAATGGGAAAAAAGCTCATGGGCGTTCCTTAAAGGTCAGGCTATAGATGAAATTTCGGGGCTGGTGAACATTCGTTTTCCGTGGCGGTTTGGGGTTGCGTTCACTAAGTTGTGTTAGTTTGGAAATGATAATATTATTAATACACTACTAATATATCAATGAGGAAGCAAATATGCTTGATCGGCTGTTTTTGTCTGTACCATCTAGGATTATTGGAGGCTGGGGTTCGCGGAAGGAATTAGCTCCGCTGCTGCAGCGAATGGGACACAAGGCGGCTCTCATTGTTACTGACCCGTTTTTCAGCCAGGAGACGGCCCTTGTCAGCGAATTGCAGGCGTCGCTAACAGCTTCGGGCATTGATAGCCTCGTTTTTGACGGAGGTATTCCGGATCCGACGGTCGAAGTATGCCTCGAAGCGCAGAAGGAGATCGAACAAAAGGGCTGGCGCGAGCGCATCGACCATGTGATCGCCTTGGGTGGAGGGAGCAACATTGATCTGGCCAAGGTGCTGTCAATTTTGGTTAAGTATGGTGGAGCGCCTCAGGACTACGTCGGCGAAGGTCGCATTCAGGGTCAGCCCCTACCTCTAGTTGCGATTCCCACAACAGCCGGGACCGGCTCCGAAATCACCGCGGGCGCGATTCTTGTGGACAGCGCAAGCGCCACTAAGGTAGCGGTGATGTCTAATGACCTGCGTCCGGTCATAGCTCTCATCGACCCAGAATTGACTCTGAGCTGTCCGCCGAACGTCACCGCAGATGCCGGGCTGGATGCGCTGACCCATGCTCTGGAATCCTATCTCACACAGGACTCAACGGAGTTCGACCGAGGCGGTGACCCGGATCCAGTTTACGCGGGTCGCAACGAACTGACGCGCATGTTCGCTGCGGAATCCATACGGCTCTGTTTTGCCTACCTCAATACGGCTTATGCCAGGGGTACGGATCGTCCGGCCCGTGAAGCGCTGGCGGCGGCAAGTCTTTATGCTGCACTGTCTTACGGCAGCGCCGGACTGAACGCCGTGCATGCCCTGGCGTATGCGCTTGCGGGCTTGACTCATGCTTCCCATGGGCGCACGAACGCAGTCTATCTACCCTACGTGCTGGATGCACTGCGCGACATCCGGCGCGATGACCTTGCACACTTAGCCCGCTCCATCGGCGAAACTGCGACGGACCCGGACGAGCTAGCTCGGCGTCTGGTGATCCGCACCCGGAACCTGGTGGCCGAGTGTGGGGTCCCGGTCAGCCTGGCTGGGTTCGGTGTCAAGGAGTCCCAGCTACCCGGCCTCATCAAAAACGGCTTGGCCGTCACGCGCCTGACCAAGGCCTTTCCCATCCAGCCAGCAGAAGCCGTCTATGAACGCATCGTCAGAAATGCCTTTGCAGGGACGCTGGACGCGGAGCACAAGAGTTAAGAAGCAGCCTGCTGCTTTACATCACATCTTGCCGGTAGAGCTCGACCTCTGCTGCAAGTCGAAGATTGAAGTGTAGCCGCCCGACCAATCTGGTGGTATTTGGCAAGGGCGCGGGTCGTGGTGAGCCCAGCGCGCCCGTTTTCCACGGAGAATGGCCTGATTGTAATTGGGCGTGGTTATCGGGTTGTGAGTGTAGGGAAGGGCATCTGCCGATGACAGGGTTGTTAGAAATAGCGGCCGACCGCTGTTGCTCTTGTTCACTGCCGAGCCGTGGATGGTGCGGCAGTTATGAATAGTCACCGAACCTGCAGGCCCCGACAGGTACTGGGCGTTTTCTGTGCCTAGTGTAGCCAGATCGGCTTTGTTTAAGTGACCAGTCCAATTTCCTTGGTCGTCGTAGAGATCGAACAGCGGGAGCTTGTGGCTGCCAGGAATGACTCCTAACGGGCCTTGCTCAGGCGAGCAGTCGTACAAATAGGTACCTATGGTGAGGGGTGAATAATTAGTATGCGGCCAGAATTGGATATCCTGGTGCCACTTTACGTCCATCCCCCCAGAAGGCGCTTTGAAGTTGAGCTTGGTGTGGTGATACATCACATCAGGGCCCAGCAGGTCCGCGGCTATGTCGCCCAGGAGCGACTCGGAGACGTAACGCCAGTATGTGGCGTGGTGGTCCACGGGGCTACTCAGGCGCCTCAATCGAGGTTGTTCACTTGAGTGTCCCTTTTCCAGATCCCATATGGCGTCAGAGCGGGTCATTTGTCGGGTCTGCTCTACCACCTCATCCGTGGCATGGCGCAGCTCTTCTATCCATTCCTCGGGAATGATGCGCTCAAGCAGCAGGTAGCCATTCTCGAAGTAAAACTCTCGTTGTGCCTGTGTCAGTAAGCGTGGCGTTAGAGCCAGAATGTCTTCGGGAGTCATACGCAGTTCTCCTTCTTCTATTATTTATGGATATGAGGCGCCGAGCTCAGTCCAGCATGCTCCACGGGTGACCTATAATTAATATATCAGACTGACCCCTCTCGTGAGAAGACCCATTCCGATCACCATTCTCCGGGCTTTTCCGTTCCCGCGGAGACACTACGCCGCAAAAAAAGTATTTAGGTTCGAGATATAAAAGGGGTTGTCATGACTTGATCTTTTAACTAATATATCAGTTGAATACAAAAGATGCTATGGAGTGTGTGCATGAAAACTTATAGAGGTGACCGAACCATTGACGGGCTTGAAGTGACTGTCGATGGGAATTCACTGGACCAGAACTTTGACCTGAAAGTGGTCTCCGAGGACGGTTTTGAGTGGGGGTATGAGGGCGCGTCGCCTGCACAGCTCGCTCTAGCCATACTCGCGGACGCCAGGGGAAACGAGTATGCCCTGGCCAACTACGAGCTTTTCATGCGTGAGATTGTGGCTAACTTCAATAATGAGTGGGAGATGACAACCGCAGATATTGATGAAGCACTTGAAAATATCGGAGCCAAAGCTTGAGTCGCAGGCAGTATACGCAACCGCGAAAAGCCAGGCGGTGCTATCAACGGCAGCGCCGTCCAGAGGAGGTATGAATGATGGAATTTCCAAATTCACAGATGAAAGATCGACAGCGGAACTACCGTGAGCTGTTTCGGAGCCGCCTGGCCGGCTGGTACAACGGTTGGCTGCACGTCGCAGTAATTTACATAATCGGCTTTACGGCCGTCTATATCTATGCTGAAAACCTGAACGCGGTTCAATGGTGGGAATGGCTAACCATTCCCGTGGTCCTCTTCATATGTAACATCTTCGAGTGGTATCTGCATGCTCAGGTCATGCACCGGCCGCGCCGGTTCCCTGGCCTCAAAGCGGTTTACACCCGACACACGCTCATGCACCACCAATTCTTTACTGAACACGAAATGCGGTTTTCCGACCACCGCGATTGGCGGGTGACCTTCTTTCCGCCCTTCGCCTTGATCATCTTCATTTTGATGTCTATTCCCGGTGCCCTAATCGCGGCTTGGATACTGACACCGAACGTGGGATGGCTAGTAATGGCGAGCACAACGAGCATGTACATGTTGTATGAGTTCATGCACTTTTGCTGCCACGTGGAGGAAAACTGGTTCGTGCGCAATATGCCCTTTGTCAACACGATACGCCGCCATCATACGGCACATCATGACCAGTCCATTATGATGGAACGCAACATGAACCTTACCTTCCCGATTGGGGACTGGCTGTTCGGCACGTCTGACCTCGACCGGGGGCTGCTGGGCCACCTTTTTAACGGCTATAGCACCAAGTACGTTAAACAGAACATGCGCAAGACATCGCGCACGCCTCGGGGCGATCGTGCTACGGCGGTGGGCGGTTCTGCGGGTACCCAGACGATGTGAGCACCGCCGTGGTCGAGCTTGCCGGGTTCTTCCCTGTAAGGCGTCGGCCGGAAAGCCTGATTCTGTATATTTTTTAGAGCCGAAGCGTCTTTCGGCTCTCTTTTTACTTCTATGAAGGAGAAGAACTATGCCTAACCATATGAAGGCTATCCTCACCGTTCTGGTGGCCATCGTCGCAGTGGTGTCTCACTTTTATCAAGCGTCTGCAGGCCAGGAAGTGACACAATGGCTGGTACTGGGGCTGGGCGCTTTCATGATCGCGACCCTTTGGTTGTTCCCAGAGGCGGGCAATAAAGACAGTAAGCGCTAGGATCGGACCCAACGTCTGGGCGATCCAAAACGGTGCCTGCCCTCTGACCTAATGCTATGCTAATTTCATGTCGACGAGATATATGTCAGTGTCGGCGGTGGCAATGTAAAACTAGCTATGTCGCCAATTGCACTGCGCCACACTCTGTTGGAGGGAACTAGGTGCCAGATAAGACGTTAGTCACACCTGTGAGATCCATAGAAAGGAAGTATACCGGTACACTGACCGAGCAAGCCTATAAAGAAATGGAAGAGTTGATCGTGACCCTGCAACTCCCGCCTGGTGAAGTACTGTCAGAAGCCTCGCTGACCGAACGGCTTGGCATCGGGCGTACACCCATCCGCGAGGCACTCCAGCGGCTTGCTCTCGAAGGTCTGGTGGTTATTCTGCCCAGGCGTGGTATTTTCGTCTCGGAAGTGAATGTCCGCAGCCAACTGGAACTGTTGCGTGTGCGTCGGGAAGTCGAGCGCCTCATGGTAAGGCTGGCGGCGGGTCGCGCCACTGCGCTGGAGCACGAGCGATTCATACAAATAGCTGACGCCATGGTGAAGACCTCTTACAGCAACGACGACGTAGAGTTTATGCGTCTCGACCAGGAATTCAATTCCCTCATTTCCAGTACCTGTCGCAACGACTACGCCCGGAAAACCATGGGTCTGCTGCAGGGGCTCGCCCGGCGGTTCTGGTATCAGCATTACAAAGAGGCGCTCGATCTGCCGCTATGCGCGAGTCTGCATGCCAGTCTTGCCCGCGCGATCGGTCGCGGCGATGGTGATGGCGCTGCCGAGGCCTCGGACAAGCTCATCGACTATATTGAGCAGTTTGCTCGAGCCACGGTGTAGCCAAGTTTAACGGGGAGCGTCGCTATAAGTCACTCACCAGCCTGCCAGCCCGATGTAAATTCTTGATCAGGGAAAAGCCATGGAAACGCTCCAAAACAAAAACCGATTCCGCGAGTTCATAATCCGGATTACGGATCTCGTTGAAGAGGAGGCTGGAAACGAGTCGGTTATCCTCGATACAGGCGCCAAGCACCTTAGTAGGCTGGTGGCCAGAGACGACTGGTTGCCTGATTTCTGCGCTCGACCTGATTCCGACTATTACCGGCAGTACCTGCTCTATGTCGACCCACAGGAACGTTTTTCCATTGTCAGTTTCGTCTGGGGGCCTGGCCAAAGGACACCGATTCATGACCATACCGTATGGGGTCTGATCGGCATGTTGCGAGGTGCGGAGCAAGAGCAGCGCTACCAGTCGGCCGACGGTGCCCTGGTGCCCACCGAGTGTACGACATTGGCCCTAGGTGACGTTGCGATGGTCTCTCCGGCTTTTGGTGATGTGCACCAAGTGTCTAACGTTTATGAGGATCGTGTATCGGTCAGCATTCATGTGTATGGGGCGGATATTGGGAAGGTCAGCCGCCACACCTTTTCCCCCGTGACGGGGGAAAAGAAGGACTTTATATCGGGGTACGCGGATGTCTGCCCGCCCGCCTTCTGGGACTGATTCAGGACGATTAGCCCCTCACAGGCACCCTGTCTTGTTGAAGACACTTGGAAAAAGCTCTCTTGATTGTAAAGGCTTAATATAGGAAGGGCGCTACACTTGCACTTCAGTGTAGTGGTTCAATGATTCCGGACACCAACGTAGGTGGTAATATCGCCACCATAAACGAGGTTATAGTGGTCAACTAATCCTGGACAGTATTTTAAGTTCGGATCAGCTGCACCGGGAAAAGTCCACTCTTTTCAAAACCGTCTTTGAAAACGGGGTTGAACCCGCATGCACCGATTTTAAGGAAGGTTTACAACTTCCACGAACTGACTAAAGAGATCGCCTTGGTACTTGGTTTGGCACCTGTGATTGCAGTTGGTATTGCATACTTAGTGCACGTTCTAAGAGCTTCAAAGCGCAAGCACTAACAGTCTTAACTTTCAGAGTAGTTTTGCTCAGGGTTCCTTTCAAGCAAGAGTTCGTTGTAACCGGACTAGAGGTGCAGTCTGCCCAATCCTTCGTTACCACATAAGAGTGTAGAAAACGAATCGCTCGCATCGTTTTCTTGGGTTTTTGCCTGTTTTCGTGTGAAAACTAACAGAACGGATCGATTTATTGCTAGAGATCACCAGCATGCGCTATATTCTATTCGTACGCATAGATTTTTGGTGGTGTGATGAAAGTGATGGTGTCTAACGTTAAGCAGGCTGGAATGCTCGTGCGCGCAGTACGAAAAAGTCAGTCTTTGAGGCAGGACGACCTGGCAGGAAGTGCCGGTGTCGGTCATGTCTTTGTCCGTGATGCTGAACGAGGTAAGGATACAATTGAGTTCGGTCGTTTTTTACGTTTGCTTGACGAGTTGGGGATCCGCGTGGAGTTCGACGTACCTGATTCGGCTATCCCGCAATACGAACGATTGAAAGCAACGGGATTGAAGTCACTTCCGCCCCGCGGAAGAAAACGAGAAGCGAAGGATGCCGACGCAATCTCACCAGGCAGTAAAACATGAGAAGTCTGGTGGTTTATCACAACGGAACGATGGTAGGCGTGCTGTCTGAGCAAGAAAACATCTGGGAATTCTCATATGCCGACGACTGGTTGTCTTACGCGGATGGGTTCGATCTTTCTCCGTCACTACCTAGAGATGGAAAAACCATCAAAGATGGCTCATCAAAGCGCCCCGTCCAGTGGTACTTTGATAACCTTCTGCCGGAAGAGGCTTTACGCCAAGTCGTTGCAAAAGAGGCCGGGCTGAAGTGGGAAGATTCCTTCGGTCTTTTAGAATATTACGGTGCCGAGTCTGCCGGCGCTCTGGTTTTGCTCGAACCTGAACGTTCGTTAGATCTTCCGACTGGGTGCAGGAGACTAACCAACGACCAACTGAGTCAACGAATCAGAAATCTTCCCAGATCCTCTCTACAAAAGGACTCTCCAAAGCGGATGTCGCTGGCAGGTGCTCAACATAAGATGTTGATCATTCTGGACGGAGAAGAAATCTATGAACCGGAGGCGGGTACGCCGTCCACACACATTCTGAAGCCCAATCACCCGGGCTCAGATTATCCAGCCTCTGTAATGAATGAGTATTTTATTATGAGGCTTGCCCGGGAAATGAAAATGGATGTTCCCGATGTCAGCATGCGCTATGTGCCCGAACCCGTATACATCGTTGAAAGGTTTGATCGGTGGTCTGATTTGGAGGGTGAGGTTCATCGCATTCACGTGATCGACACTTGTCAGCTTTTAAACAGAGACAGGGCCTTCAAATACACCGGTGCAAATATCGAGTCCCTAAATAGAGCGATTTCGAAATGCCGAAGCAAAGCTACCGCACGTCTGGGATTATTCCGTTGGTTGGTTTTTAATGTTCTGACTGGCAACGGTGATAATCACCTAAAGAACATATCGTTCATTGTCGATCGGGAAGGCATTCGTGTGGCCCCCGCCTATGATCTTTTGGCGACAGCTGTCTATGACACAAAAGCACTTGCATCAGAAAATGCACGGTGGCCGTTATCTGAGCTGGCGCTTAAAATCAGTAACGATTTCAAGAGCTTTGGCGCAGTAACTTTTGAAGATCTGGTGGAAGCCGGTATGGCACTGGGGTTGGCAAAAGGTACAGTGTCGCGGGAAATTACCCGTCAGCTTGATACGATCATTCCAACTGCCTCCGAACTCTTTGAAAAGGTTTGTGATGAACACGAGGAATTGGTTGAGAAATCGCCGGACAGGGCTGAAGCGAAAAAGAACTGGGGAATCGAACAGAAACTAATCCGGTCTATCCTGCACATCATCTTGAACGACATGGAGCGAAGTCTTTACGCCAGTATTGACGCCTAAGCTCTGAAAATAGGCCAGGAGAGAGATGGACCCCATTCGTTAAACAGTGAGAGAGCAAAGGAGCAAGAAAAACAGACGCCGACATTGAAGGTATGGCAGTGGCATAGTGTCTGCCCGATTCAGGGCAATGGTCAGCTTTACCCCGGCGCAATCCTTCGGCTATCGGTTGATCTTCGCCAACCTCTGCCTGTTCAGCCCGCTGCTGATGGAACGCGACGACCTGCCGCGCATGCACGGTACCAATGAGCGCGTTGCCATCAGCACCTTGACCAATGCCAGCGGTTTCTATTACCGCTTGCTGCAGAGCCTGAACACCCCGACCAACTAGGCCAAAAACCGCGCGAGGGACGCAATGTCCCTCCCGTGGACTTCGAAAGACAGCATTTTAAGCAGCTATCAAGTGTCTAGGATATCAGGGGCTTGCCAAATAACTCGACCACCTGATCGAAGCTCACCCATCTCTTTGGCTGTCAGATTGACTACAGTTCTGCTCGATGCAGCACATGACCTGCGGTAATCGCTCTAACGGCAGCGGGAGAGACAGCAACTGGAACACTAAAACCTTACCCCATTCATAATAGCCAGCCTGACGGCTGGCTCATAACTTTCCCGAACGCCAACTAGGCTAAACAGATACGATAACG
>JBDNIR010000268.1:0-10042 GCA_041688195.1 Marinobacter sp. | reverse complement strand
TCCAGCGCAGCACGACGCCCTCCCCGTTTCGCCGGTAAAAACCCCTCGAATCGGAAACGGTCTGTCGGCAAACCGGCGGCACTCAGGGCGGCAATCAAAGCACAAGCGCCCGGGATCGGCATGACGACCAACCCGCAGCTACGCGCCTCCCTCACCAACACATAACCCGGGTCCGATATGAGCGGCGTGCCTGCATCAGATACCAACGCTATGCTGCTGCCCTTTTCCAGCAGATCAAGCACGCCATCGGTGCGCTCACGCTCATTGTGATCATGTAAAGCAAGCATCGTTTTCTGCAGCCCAAGGTGCTGAAGCAAGCGGCGGCTATGACGGGTATCCTCGGCGGCTACAACATCCACTTTTTTCAGAGTCTCAATCGCCCGCGCAGACAAGTCGTCAAGATTCCCGATTGGGGTCGCCACTATATAGAGCACACCTGCAGTTTGTTGGACCCGGCTGGAATCAGAAGCCACACATTTCCCTCTTTTATTACGCAGGATGACATCAACGTCATGAGAACTGAGCCGCGAGCTGGTAAACTTCGCGTTTGAAGCATGATGCCGTTGTTTGAACGGCGCCACAAGCGTAACGCCCGGGAGCCGCGTGAAGCAGATATGATAAATAATCGTCTGAACCCCCGTTACCTAGCTGCCTTACTGGCACTGGTTTTATTTCTGGGCGGCTGCGCCCAACTCAGCATGCAAACCGACCAGCCGCTAACGGCAGATGTCGCCATCGCACTTTCTGATCAAGCGGGAGGCGAGCAGGAGGCTCAGCGTTATTTGCTGAAAACCGCCGACCGGTTCCAGAACGAAGGCAAACCGGAAGAAGCCCGAAAAATCTTGCAGAGCCAACGGTTGACCACCCCTGTTGAAGCTCTCAAAGATCAGTATTTGTTGCTGGCCATGACGGGCGTGATCAGCCTTGGCGACCGGGCATGGGCGGAAACACTGGCGGAAAAACTGGAAACTACCCAATTCAACGCCTACCGGGAAGACCTCACCAATCTGGCATTCGACCTTCAACTACAGGTTTATGAGCTCGCAGGCCGCCCAATGGATATGGCCCTGACACTGATCGCACGGACCGCTACTGACCAGATTGACGACGCTCAACAACTGAACGACCGCATCTGGCAAACGCTCAAACGCACCCCCGACAGCGCACTCAATGCTGAAAGCCAAAGCGCCATTGGGTATGACACCCAGGGCTGGCTCGAACTCGCTGCAATGCTTCGCGAGCCTGGCATGACCCTGGAAGCGCAAAGCCAGGCGATTCGTGACTGGCAGTACAACTGGACTGGGCATCCCGCCGCCACACTGCTCCCCAGCGAGCTTTCACTGATCACCATGCTGGCACAGCAGCGACCCGAGAAAATCGCTCTGGCGCTGCCCCTGAGCGGCCCGCTTGCCAGTGCCGGGGCCGCCATTCGTGATGGATTCATGGCCGCCTTTTATAAAGACACAACGACCGCCGACTTCCAGATCGAAATTTCTGTTACCGATACCCATGGCAAACCCTTCAACGACCTCTATGACGAACTCATCAAAGAGAGCCCGGATCTTATCGTGGGCCCACTGGAAAAAGAGGCCTTGGCTACGGTTTTTAATCGCAATGCCATGCCCGTTCCGATGCTCGCGCTCAATTATGATGACAGTGGCAAGAGGGCGCCAGCTCGCCTGTACCAGTACGGGTTATCTGCGGAAGATGAAGCCAGGCAGATTGCGGACCGGCTCAATGCGGAGGGGCTGCATCAAGCACTGGTCCTGATTCCCAGCGGTGGCTGGGGCGACCGTTTCGAAAAAGCGCTACAGACACGGATCGCTGAAACCTCGGGGGCTATTCTGCACACCGAAAGATTCTTCCCCGAAGACAACCTCAGAGCGGTAACCGCCGACATTCTTGGCATCAATGTCAGCCGCCAGCGGGCGATACAGGTGGAACAAACTATCGGGCAGAATATCGAGTTTGAGCCCCGCCGCCGACAGGACGTGGATGCTATTATTCTGGTTGCGCAACCCACCATCGCACGACAGTTGAAGCCACTGTTTGCCTTTTATTTTGGCGGAGACCTGCCAGTCTATTCGCCATCACTCGTTTACGAGGGGCGCCCCGACCCTTCACGGGACCGCGATCTGGATCAGGTTCGCTTTACCGACATTCCCTGGATTCTGGACGAGGACAACGAATTCCGCTCGGCCACACGCACCTCCTTTCCAGGTATGAGCGGCCAAATAGGCCGGCTTTTCGCAATGGGTGTGGACGCCTTCCACCTGAGCACTCAGTTACCGCTACTTGAACAAGTGAAAGACAGCTCTGTAGACGGCCAAACTGGCACCTTGATGATGACTGAAGGCGGCCGTATTCAACGCAGACAGCGTTGGGCCTATTTCAATCAAGGGACCCCAAAATTGCTACCCGACTTACCAACAGTGGAAGAGGAGGGTACAACAAATACAAGCCAGGAACTCAAGCCGCAATAAATCAAGAGGAAAAGCATTATGGCCGCCAAGGAAGGCAGCAGAAAAGAAGTTGGTAACAAAGCTGAGGACGTGGCAGCGCGTTACCTGGAGCGACACGGCATAAAAATTATCGCTCGAAATGTTTACAGCAGGGGGGGAGAACTCGATCTCATCGGCATGGACTGCGAAGTATTGGTATTCTTTGAAGTTCGTTTTCGCGGGTCTTCAAGCTTTAGCAGCGGCGCAGAGTCCATTGGTTATACCAAACAGCGGCGATTGGTAAGGGCCGCTTCGTTCTACCTGCACCGTCATGGCCTATGGAACATGCAAAGCCGCATTGACGTAATCTCCCTCGCACCCGGTACCGTTAAGCAGTATCGTATTCAATGGATCAAGAATGCTATTCAGGCAACCCCATGACTGACATCGATAATCTTATCAATCAGTGCTTTGCAGACCATATGGAGCATACGGCCCAGGCAGCCAGCCATGTGGGCCCCGCCATTGCTAAGGCCGCAGATGCCCTGGTCGACGCACTGCTCATGGACGGCAAGATTATTACCTGCGCAAACGGGAATGCCAATATACTCACTCAATACTTTTGCACTGCATTACTTAACCGGTTTGATCAGGATAGGCCAGCGCTCCCTGCCATCAATCTCGGCGCAGATGCCACAACCTATGCTGCCATCTGCCGGGATAATCGATTCAATGACACGTTTTCGAGACAGGTCCGCGCCATTGGCAGGGCCCACGACCTGCTTCTGGTCATAGTAGATGATGGCCACAAGGCCAATCTTATTCAGGCAATACAGGCAGCACACGATCGTGAAATGCGGGTAGTTGTGCTAAGCGCCAAAGAGAAAACAGACATTACCTCCCTGCTACACCCGGAAGATCACGAAGTTGCTTTGCAAAACCTCGAACCAAGCCAGGCCAGTCCGTTGATGCTGGTGATCCTGAATGCTCTCTGTACACTAATTGATCAAAAGCTATTTGGAGGATAAAAAAACCAGCCCGCGGGGCTGGTTTTTTTAATACTCTGTAGCGCTATTTAACAACTTTCAGACTGGGCTTTCCCGAAGGGCGCTGACCTGACTGCCCGGAAGCGCGATCTGAATCGGTGCTCTGCCCGTCAGGATCTGGAGCCCCCGGCTCGCTCCCAAACACCATACCCTCACCGTTTTCCCGCGCATAAATAGCCATTACAGCCTGCAACGGAATAAATACCTGCATAGGCACACCACCAAAGCGGGCACTAAATTCCAGTGCACCATTGCCAACTACCAACGCCTTAACTGCGCCGGGGCTGATATTGAGAACTATCTGCCCATTCGCTACATGCTCGGTTGGCACCTGCACTCCCTGTACGCCGGCATCAACAACAATATAAGGCGTGCAATTATTATCGAGAATCCATTCGTTAAATGCGCGCACCAGATATGGTCGACTGGACGTCATTTTCACGGTCTTTTCAGGCACTCAATCCCCCAGGGCCCAACATCATGCCAGGCATATCAATTGCGAATATCTTCCTCAATATCTGAAAGGCTTGCCTTGAAACCCTCACGACTGAAGATCTTGTCCATGTACTTCTGCAAAGGCTTCGCCTGTTTATCACTCAGGTCGACACCCAGCGTAGGCAAGCGCCAAAGAATAGGTGCAATGCAGCAGTCGACAATCGTAAACTCTTCCGACAGAAAGAAAGGCATCTCACCAAATAAAGGAGCTGCCGCCAACAGACTCTCACGAAGCTCCTTTCGAGCAACCTCGGAAGCTTTGTGGTTGGGCTGCGCCAGAATCTGATCCACCAGCCCACACCAGTCCTTCTTGATCCGGTGAATCATGAGACGGCTGTTAGCCCGCGCAACAGGATAGACCGGCAACAATGGCGGATGTGGGAAGCGCTCATCGAGATACTCCATCATGATGTTCGGCTCGTAAAGAACCAGATCACGATCTACCAACGTCGGCAAGGCGTTGTACGGATTCAAATCGGCCAACTCCCCAGGCGGGTTGTCGGGATCAACATCCACAACATCGACAGTAACGCCCTTCTCAGCGAGCACGATACGGACCCGGTGGCTGTAATGGCTGGCCGGATCCGAAAAAAACGTCATTGATGACCGCTTGGTCACAACGCCCATAAAACTACCCCACGATTAGATATATCGAAATGAAACCGCATAACGCAAAAAACCAGCGGGTCACTCATGACCCGCTGGACACAATGCAGTGCAGATTGTACCCGAATCCTCAGTGTACGTCTTTCCAGAACTCTCTGTTCAACAGGAAGGCAAACACAAAGAAGATGGCAATGAATATCAGCACAAAGATACCCAGACGCTCACGCTCTACTTTGACCGGATCTCCCATATAAGACAGGAAGTTGGTCAAGTCATACATGGCGTGATCAAACTCAGCAGGTGTCATTGAACCTTCTTCAGCCCACTCAGGGCAAACGCCAGCGTTACGCTCGTTCCCACTCAAGGGGTCGATACTGGATTTATGTCCAATATTGGGTTCTACAGCACATAGACCCTGGAGTTCAATCAGAGCATGAGGCATCCCTACATTATTAAAAACAACATTATTAACCCCTAACGGGCGACTGTCGTCTTTGTAGAAAGCTCTCAAATAGGAATATATCCAATCTTCACCGCGCAATCTCGCTTCCAGCGTCAGATCCGGTGGCGGATTGCCAAACCAACTCGCCGCCTGATCCTTGTTCATACCAATTTTCATCAGTTCGCCGATTTTGGCACCGGTGAAAATAAGGTTCTCTTCGTAAAGTTCCGCAGGAATCCCAGTATCCTCAGAAACGCGCTTGTAGCGCGCGTATTCCATTGAGTGACAACCCATGCAGTAGTTGGTGAAGAGTGCAGCTCCGCGTTGGAGCGACGCTTTGTTGGTATGATCAGCCGTCATGCTGTCTAAAGCTCCACCCGTCGCAGCCGCCAAAGCAAACATGGGCAGGAATGTTAGGTAAACACCGAGAATTAACTTCCTCATCATCCTGTCACCCTCTCTGGCACTGGCTTGGTTTTCTCCATTCGCGTATAGAACGGCATCAATATGAAGTACAAGAAGTAGAATGCCGTCAGAATCTGGGCAAGCGTAGTCTTGCCTTCAGTCGCCGGTACAATGCCAAGATAGCCAAGGATGACAAAACTGATGACGAAAATACCAAGCGCCACCTTGCTAACCATGCCTTTGTAGCGCATGGAACGAACCGGGCTACGATCAAGCCATGGAAGTACGAATAGAATCGCAATCGCGGCACCCATGACCACCACACCCCAAAACTTGGCCTCCAGACCGAACAGCTCGACCGTCACAGCCCGTAGCATCGCGTAGAATGGTGTGAAGTACCAAACTGGCGCAATATGATCAGGCGTCTTGAGCGGGTTGGCAGGGTCGAAGTTCGGTGCCTCAAGGAATAGGCCACCCATCTCGGGAAAGAAGAACACGACGATGCAGAAAATAAACAGGAAAACACCGACCCCCATCAAATCGTGAACCGTGTAGTAAGGGTGAAAGGGAATGCCATCTTTAGGAATGCCGTTCTCATCCTTATTCTTCTTGATATCTATTCCATCCGGGTTGTTCGACCCGACTTCATGCAATGCCAGGACATGGAGAACCACCAAGCCCAACAATACGATCGGAAGCGCCACCACATGAAGCGCAAAGAAACGGTTCAACGTGATTCCCGAAATGAGATAATCGCCGCGAATCCACAGTGACAAGTCTTCTCCGATCACCGGAATTGCGCCGAACAGGTTCACGATAACCTGAGCACCCCAGTATGACATCTGCCCCCAGGGCAGCAGATAGCCCATGAAAGCTTCAGCCATCAATACCAGGTAAATCAGCATGCCGAAGAGCCAGATCAGCTCCCGCGGTTTTTTGTACGAACCGTACATCAGACCACGGAACATGTGCAGATAGACGACAATAAAGAAGGCTGAAGCACCGGTGGAGTGCAGGTAGCGCAGAAGCCAACCCCATTGCACATCACGCATGATGTACTCAACGGACGCGAAGGCGCCTTCTGCTGTCGGGTTGTAGCTCATGGTTAACCAGATACCGGTAACCAGCTGGTTCACCAATACCACCATGGCCAGAAAACCGAAAAAGTACCAGAAGTTAAAATTCTTCGGCGCGTAGTATTTACCAAGATGTTTATTATAGGCCTCGACAATGGGAAGCCGCTCATCAATCCAGGATATAATTTTTAACATTATGCAGCCTCCGGATCCAGCCCGACGGTAACAGTGTTATCGTCGTCATAGCGATAGGGTGGCACCACAAGATTGGCTGGTGCTGGCTGGCTGTCATAAACACGGCCCGCCAAGTCGTAACGAGAACCATGGCAGGCACAGTAGTAGCCGCCTACCCACTGTTCACCCAGATCTGCCGGAGCAACCTCGGGGCGATAAGTCGGGGAACACCCGAGATGGGTACAGATACCGACGTAAATGCCGTATTCCTCTTTCACTGCCCGGTATATGCCCTCGATATAATCGGGCTGGGTCGCTTCCTTGGATTGAGGATCCCTGACTTGATCGTTCAGGTTCTCAATACGCTCAAGCATCTCCGGGGTGCGGCGAACAACCCATACTGGCTTGCCGCGCCACTCGATCGTAATCTGCTGACCGGGTTCTATTTTGCTGATATTGACGGTTACCGGCGCACCTGCCGCTTCTGCTTTGGCACTGGGATTCCAGGACGCCACAAAAGGAACAGCCGCACCGACGACGCCGACTCCACCTACAACCGATGTCGCACCGATCAGAAACCGGCGTCGGCTCTGGCTCACGTCGCCATTATTCATTATGGTTCTCTCCCATCAGGCAACACGTAACGGGCCAGGGCGGCCGCCACGCATCAAAAAGGACTTCACAATCCAAAACGATAAACGGCCCAAATGGTAATGAAATTACCCCTGCCTTACAAGTAAGAAAGGCGCTATAAACGCCTTCGGGAACCTGTATGGCCTAGCCGCTCGTGATGATTACGGACAAAAAAAACCCGGCATGGTGCCGGGTTCCAGATCTGAGCCAGGCGCAAATTAACGCTTGGAGTACTGAGGACGCTTACGCGCCTTACGCAGACCCACTTTCTTACGCTCAACTTCCCGAGCATCACGAGTAACATAACCCGCCTTGCGTAGTGCTGGGCGAAGTGTCTCGTCATAATCCATCAGAGCGCGGGTGAGGCCATGACGGATAGCGCCAGCCTGACCACTTATTCCACCACCCTCAACCGTGATCTTGATATCGAATCGATCAGAAGACTCCGCCAGAACCAGCGGCTGACGCACAATCATGCGCAGTGTCTCACGACCGAAGAAATCTTCAATGGTGCGACCATTGATAGAAATGTTGCCGCTTCCAGGCTTGATGAAGACTCGAGCCGTGGATGTCTTGCGGCGACCCGTACCGTAATTTTGTGCTACAGACATATCCGCCTTCCGTTAAATATCGAGTTCTTTGGGCTGCTGGGCTGCATGAGGATGCTCAGCACCGGCATAAATTTTCAGCTTTTTGAACATGGCGCGGCCCAGAGGACCTCTCGGAAGCATACCTTTGACAGAATGCTCGATAACCTGCTCAGGCGCCTTATCAACCAGCTTTTCAAAACTGATCGACTTGATACCACCCGGAAAGCCGGTATGACTGTAATACATCTTGTCAGATGATTTCTTGCCTGTAACCCGCACCTGACCGGCATTGATAACAACAATGTAATCGCCGGTGTCTACATGGGGGGTGTACTCAGGCTTATGCTTGCCCCGCAGACGAAGGGCGATCTCGGTTGACAGACGACCCAGCGTCTTGCCTGCTGCGTCTACAACGTACCAGTCACGTTTTACGGTTTCTGGTTTCGCACTCAGAGTCTTCATTGATTCCGCCTTGAACGCTATAAGAAACGTTAAAAATCTCCACCGACAGGCGCTTTGCGCTCAGTGGGGACTTTTGACCTGTTAGTTAGTCGGCAAAGACATCAATCGGGGCTGAGTTGATGACAACGCCTTGAAAAGCCAGGGCGCGAAGTATATCCGAACTGTTTGATAAATCCAACCCTGTCTAGCATGGTTTCGACTTTCCCTTACTGCCAACCGTAAAGTCGCTTTACGTTGGCTTCCAGCGCGGTCAGTAGAGTAGCTTCAGGCTCCTTTCGCAGCAAGAGCAAAGAGTCGAATATCCGGGAGAGGTACTCCGGAGAATTTCGGTCCTTCGCTATCCCGGCAGGTGCCATATCCGGCGCATCCGTCTCAATAACAAGAGACTCCAAGGGTAATCCGGCGATCGTTTTACGGGTTTTATTCGCACGCTCATGAGTAATAGCGCCACCAACCCCGATATAACACCCCAATTGCACCAGTTTTCGCCCCTGCTCTTCACTGCCAGAGAAGCCATGAATCAGAACCGACCCCGCGAACCGTTTGCGCTTCAGCGTTGCCGCAACTTCATCGTGTGTTTTTACTGAGTGGATCACCAAAGGTAAGGCGAGATCCCGGGCAATATCCATTTGCGCTTCAAACCATGGCTGCTGCTCTGCCAAATTGCCGTGAAGCCGGTCTAGCCCGCACTCTCCCAGTGCGACACAGCTTGGTGGTGCTGTCGACAACAGGTCACGCAAAACAGTGAGATCATTGCAACGATGTTCGCCGATAAACCAGGGGTGTATACCCAGACAATAATGCAAACCGGACTGCGCATGCGCCGTTGTCACTACCCTGCTCCAGTCCCCACGGCGAACCCCCGGGATGACAATATCCGACACACCGGCGGCACGCGCGCGAGCCATTATTTCATCTCGCCGACCATCAAATACGGGAAAATCAAAATGGCAGTGTGCGTCGACCAGCCCCATAGTATCCAGCCCCCGGCTCAGTGCTCCCGCGTTTTATGGAACTGAATATCCGGATGACGCTCCTGTGCCAACTGGAGATTAACCATGGTAGGCGCAATGTAAGCCAGCTGGTCACTGCCATCGATAGACAAAAAGTCATTGGCCTTGCGCTGGAAATCATCGAGTTTACGAGCATCTGTACTGGTTACCCAACGGGCAGTTGCAACGTTCACCGGCTCGTAAACCGCCTCAACTTTATATTCGCTCTTCAGGCGACTAACCACGACATCAAACTGCAGCACACCCACGGCCCCAACTATCAGATCGTTGTTCTTAAGGGGACGGAATACCTGTACCGCGCCCTCCTCGGAAAGCTGCACCAGCCCTTTTTGAAGTTGCTTGGACTTAAGCGGATCCTTAAGGCGAATACGACGAAACAGTTCAGGTGCGAAGTTAGGGATACCAGTGAACTTCATATCTTCACCTGAAGTGAAAGTATCCCCGAGCTGGATGGTACCGTGGTTATGCAGACCAATAATATCGCCTGCAAACGCTTCCTCCGCATGCTCTCGATCCCCGGCCATGAAAGTCAGAGCATCCGAGAATCGGACCTCCTTACCGATTCGAACATGCCGGGCCTTCATTCCTTGTTCATACTTGCCCGAGACTATCCGCATGAAAGCGACTCGATCCCGGTGCTGTGGATCCATGTTCGCCTG
>JBDNIR010000267.1:0-5347 GCA_041688195.1 Marinobacter sp. | reverse complement strand
TCGAGGCATTCTGCCAGTCACCGGTGTTGTCACGGCTGTTCATCAACATGATTTCCCGTGAGCATGCGAATCTCACGGGACGGCTGGTAAGGTACAGAATATCCGCGAACCTACACTGCAGGGTCGGGACGTGGTCCGCTTGACCCAGGCGGTCATTGCGGATGCCCTGGGCCTGAGTGTGGTTCATGTGAGCCGCGTGCTGGGTCAGTTCCGGGAGGAGGGGCATATCGATTTGTCCGGACCAAGTATCAGATTGATCGACCTTGAAGGCCTGGACGGCGTTGCGGGTATCAATTCAAGAAACCGCCTGGGCAGGTGCTTATGGTAGGAGCGACTTCAGTCGCGATTTTGTGGGGGAGCGCAGTGTCGTTGTTTCTGCTCTGAATGCCCTTTCATCAGTAGCGAATCAGAGCTGAACCCCAAGTAAAGCCACCACCAAAGGCCTCCAGCAGCAGAACTTCATTCTTTTGAATTCGTCCATCCCTCACCGCTACGTCAAGGGCGAGCGGTATTGAGGCTGCGGAGGTATTGCCATGTTTGTTCACCGTCACCACAACCCGATCCATGGACATGCCCAGTTTCTTTGCAGTCGCTGAAATAATGCGGAGGTTGGCCTGGTGGGGAACTAACCAGTCGATATCGGACTTTTCCATATGGTTAGCTGCAAGCGTCTCATCAACGATCTTGCCAAGAGTTTTCACCGCAATCTTGAAAACTTCATTGCCTTTCATCTCGACGAAGGCCTTGCCCGCCTTGACCTGGTCGTAGCCATCTGCGATTCCGTAGGGAACTCGCAAAAGGTCTTCGTATTGACCGTCAGCGTGGATGTGGGTCGACAGAATGCCGGTTTCCTCATTCGCTTCGAGGATAACAGCGCCTGCACCGTCGCCAAACAACACGCAGGTGCCGCGATCTTCCCAGTTGATAATGCGAGAGAAAACTTCCGCGCCGATTACCAGTGCTCTTTTACTGCTACCGGTTTTAATAAATTTGTCCGCGACTGAGAGCGCATAGACAAAGCCGCTGCACACCGCCTGAATATCAAACGCCGGACATCCATGAATACCGAGCCGGGCTTGCAGGATGCACGCGGAACTTGGAAATATCTTGTCAGGCGTTGAGGTGGCGAAAACGATCAGGTCAATATCCTGGGGTACAATACCGGCGGCTTCAATGGCAAGCCGTGCAGCTTGCTCTGCAAGATCAACACAGGTCTGCCCATCGACCGCGATGTGACGCTGCTCGATTCCCGTGCGCTCACGAATCCACTGGTCGTTAGTATCGACGATTTTTTCAAGATCTTTATTGGTAACGACATTGTCTGGCAGATAGGAGCCGGTGCCGGTAATACGTGCAAAGGTCATTCGTGAGTATCCCAAGGCGTATCCGATTGAACGTCCGACCATGTTATACCCATGGATTGCAGCGCGTTATTAGCGATTTGTCAAAGACCCTCGGAATACTGCATGGTGATCTATGATGAGATAGGGGAAACAGTCCAGCCCGACATTCGGCAAAGAGGAGAACCGCACATGGGTATTTCCAAGCATGAGCTTCATGGAGAGTTTCCGCAGTACAGCGGGCTGATCGATGAGCTCAAAGCCAAAGACCTGAAGTTTCAGGAGCAGTTGAAAGAGTATTCTGATCTGGATCAGGAAATTGAAGGGCTGGAACTCAGGGATTCGCCGATAGGAGACGACAAGCTTCACCAAATGAAACAGAAACGGGCTCAGCTGAAGGACGACATCTACCAGGTGCTGACGAGCCAATCGGAGGCAGACTTATAAACAGAAACAGAAACAGGAACTATCGCTTCGTCATGACCATGAATCATATGGGTAGAATGATTCGCGGGCGCCCATTCAAGCTCAAGGACCTGCTCAGAACAGTCCGTATGCGCGCTTATCGCAGCGCAGCCGACACCATGGATGTCGATGACACGCCATTGCGTGCGGAGTTGTTCAGCCTTGAGCAGATGGCTCAGCACGGCAGGATGCTGGCGCACGCGCACGTGCTCGGAAAGGTTGGCCCGAGACTGTTTCTGCTGCGCCGCTTGGACGATAATGAACGGGTACTGATTGAAACCTGTACCCTGCTGACCGAGGCGTCTGCCTCGCGCCGGCGAATCGCACCGGCCGGTGAGTGGCTGCTCGATAATCTATACCTCATTGAGGAACAGATCCGCACTGCCCGCAAGCACTTGCCACGCAATTACAGCCATGAGCTGCCGCGGCTGGCTCAGGGCAGCTCAAAAGGGCTGCCAAGGGTCTATGATCTGGCGTTAGAAGTGATCGCCCATGGCGACGGAGCGGTAGACGCCGATATTCTCGGTGGGTTCGTCGCCGCCTACCAGGCGGTGACCCCGCTCACGCTCGGCGAGCTGTGGGCGATCCCGATCATGCTTCGACTGGCCTTGATCGAGAATCTGCGTCGTGTCGGAGCGCGCATTACCGAGGCGCATCTGCATCTCGACCTGGCCCGCGACTGGGCTGACCGAATGATGGCGATAGCGGAGCAGGACCCCAAGAGCCTGGTGCTGATCATCGCCGATATGGCGCGTTCGGATCCGCCAATAACCAGTCCCTTTGTGGCCGAACTGGTGCGCTGCCTCCAGGGCCACGGTCCGGCGTTGGCGTTGCCGTTGACCTGGATCGAGCAGCGTCTGGCTGAGTCTAGCCTGACCATCGATCGCTTGGTGCGTGCCGAGAACCAGCAGCGGGCCAGCGACCAGATCTCAATCAGCAACACCATCACAAGCCTCCGTTTTCTGGGTGCGCAGGATTGGCGCACGTTTGTCGAAGCTCACAGTGTCGTAGAGCAAATTCTCCTTAGTGATCCTGCAGCCTGTTACCGCGCAATGGATTTCGCCACCCGCGACCGTTACCGGCAGGTGGTTGATCGCCTGGCAAAGCGGAGTGATTTTTCGGAAGCCGAGATCGCCCACGCCGCTATTGGTCTCGCTGCGGCGGAGGCCAGCCGACCGAACGCAGATCCTTTGGCGACACATGTTGGCTTCTACCTCATCGACCGAGGCATCGCAAAGCTGGAAGATGCCATCCATATCAAGCGTGTGGCCCTGAATGGATTGCGCCATGCGGTTACGCGTGCCGCAGTGCCGCTTTACCTGGGCGCAATTGCTCTTATGACGCTGATGTTCGCTGTCGGATTGCTCGCACTGGCCACTCACGACCAGCTCGGGATTGGTGCAGTGGTGCTCCTGAGCGTGGTCGCGCCGTTGGCCGCCAGCCAGCTGGCAACAGCTCTGACTAATTGGGCGGCCACAATGTGGGTTACGCCTCTGCGCCTGCCGCGTCTGGATTTCTCAGGCGGGCTGCCGCAGGGCATGAGAACGCTGGTCGTCGTGCCAAGCATGCTGGGTAGTAGCGACGGTATCGAGGCGCTGATCGAAGCGCTCGAAGTATGCTTTCTGGGTAATCGCGATCCGCAGGTACATTTCGGCCTGCTCACTGACCTGTGTGATGCTTATACCGAACGGCGCGACGATGACGAGTTGCGGGTGGAGCAGGTCAGCGCCGGGATTCGGGTGCTAAATGATAAGTATCCGGGCCTTGCCGGCGATCATTTCTTTCTGTTCCATCGGCCGCGCCAGTGGAATGCCGCCGAGCGCTGCTGCATGGGGCGCGAGCGCAAGCGCGGCAAGCTGGCGGACCTGAATGCCGCACTGCGCAACGCTGGTTGGCACTCGTTTTCAAACACGGTGGGCGATGTCGCGATGCTCACCGATGTTCGCTACGTGATCACTCTCGATACCGATACTCATCTGCCGCGTGATACGGCCCGTGAATTGGTTGGTACTATGGCTCATCCGCTGAATCGGCCGTATCTTGATGCCGATGGTGAGCGGGTTCGTTCCGGCTACGGCATCCTGCAGCCGCGCATGGCGGCAACCCTTGCCGGGGCAATGCAATCGCGTTATTCACAGCTTTTTGGCAGCGAGCCGGGCATCGATCCGTATACGCGCTCAGTGTCCGACGTTTATCAGGATCTGTTCGGCGAAGGCTCATTCATTGGTAAGGGCATTTACGAAGTCGATGCGTTCGAAGCTACGCTCAAAGGTCGTTTCCCTGATAACCGTATACTAAGCCACGACCTGCTGGAAGGCTGCCATGCACGCTCGGGGCTGATTAGCGACGTGCATTTTTACGAGGCCTACCCGACCCGTTACGCGGCTGATGTCAATCGCCGTGCCCGCTGGATCCGTGGCGACTGGCAGATACTGCAATGGCTGTTGCCTCTGGTGCCACGACCGACGGGGGGCTTCCAGCGGAACCCGTTGCCGTCGCTGGCGCGTTGGAAAATCGCTGACAACCTCCGACGCAGCATCGTACCGGCAGCGCTGATAGTGCTGTGGTTGGCGGGTTGGTGGTGGGTTCCGCAGGCGGGCTGGTGGACGCTGGCAGCACTGGTGATCGTTCTGTTTCCGCCGATGCTGGTGGGCGGGGTGAGCGTCTTGCGCCGACCTGTAGACGTGCCGTGGCGCCAGCACCTGAGGGCAGTACTGGTTTCAACCCGGCATGGCCTGGCCCAGGCAGGTTTCAACATTGCCTGCTTGCCCTATGAGGCCTGGTTCAGCTTCGACGCCATTGTCCGCAGTCTCTGGCGGATGACGATCAGCCATCGCGGCCTGCTTGAATGGCAAATCTCGGGCGAGCCCCCCAGCGCGGCCGGAGAAGACGTACTGACAACCTATCGCCGCATGTGGGCCGGCCCGGCGGTTTGTCTGGTGGCTGCGTCCGGTATCCTGGTATCGCAGCCCTGGGCGCTTTTGGCGGCGTCGCCAGTGCTGTTGCTGTGGGCTGCTGGCCCGGCACTGGCCTGGTGGCTCAGCCAGCCACTTTTAACCGCCGAAGCCCAACTAAGTGAGGACCAGTTGTTATTCCTGCGCCTCACGTCGCGCAAAACCTGGGCTTTTTTCGAACACTTCGTCACCGCCGAAAACCACTGGCTGCCGCCTGATAATTTTCAGGAATCGCCGGGACCGGTGCTTGCCCACCGGACGTCGCCCACCAATATCGGTCTGGCGCTGCTGGCGAATCTATCCGCCTGGGATTTCGGCTTCATCTCTTTCGGTCGCTTGCTTGAACGTACCTCCAATACCTTCTCGACTATGGCCTCGCTCGAACGCTATCAAGGCCATTTCTACAACTGGTACGACACGCAATCACTGCAGCCGCTGCCGCCACGCTATGTGTCGTCGGTCGATAGCGGCAATCTGGCTGGTCACCTGTTGACCCTGCGCGCGGGTCTGCTGGATATCCCGGACACACCGATTCTCGGGTCGCGTCTGTGGGATGGTCTGGATGATACTCTGGCCATGTTCGGTGCC
>JBDNIR010000266.1:0-2876 GCA_041688195.1 Marinobacter sp. | reverse complement strand
CAAGCCACTCGCCTTATGTGTGGTTTGGCTTGATGACAAGCCGGAAAGAAGCGCTATACTACTGGATATCCAGACAGTATGGCGCTTTTTTTATGGGCACGAAATATTTCCGAACACAACCACTTCGAATCCCTCATCCGGCTAAAGGAATTCAAGTCAATGGTTGCCGTAATCCTACGTGTGATAGCTTTTTAGCACTTACTCCTATCGAACAACCTGATGGAGTAGTTGAGGTCCTTTCAGAGGCTTATGAGCGAGGAGAAGGCTCTTATAGAGTCTCTGGAACCGGTAAGGGAACCGCGTCACTTGTCTGCGTAAAGTGCTCTCAGAAGAAGCAGGATGGCTTAGCAGTTGGGGCAGTTTCTACCAGTCTGAAAAGCAACCAAGCCGTATATGAAGAGCTGAAAAGAGCCTCCAAGTACCTTGAAGTGCTAACGCTCCGCTGTCCGAATCAAAGCTGCGACACTAATATAGGTAAAAAACCGATTTCCGTCAAAAGAAACGGGAAAACTTCTAGTGGTAATCAACGCCTAATTTGCCTTGAATGCCGGAAAAGCTTTACTGAAAAGCCAAAGAGTCGTAAGCATTCAAAATCGCATGTAGAAAAAATGCTCTTTAAACTTTTAGTCAGCAAAGTGCCGCTGGCCCGCATTGCATTCATCCTTGAGATCGCTCCCCAAACTGTTTATGACAAAATTAACTTCATCCATCACCAATGCCTAGAGTTCGTGGCAGATAGGGAGAGAGCCCTCGAAAGCAAAAATTTCAAGAGACTTTACCTTTCTACTGACCGCCAGGTTTTGGTGAGCAACTGGTCTCAAAGAGCGGACAAAAGGAATTGTGACATTTACGGCATTGCCACAGCCTGTTTGAACTCGGATTACGTCTTCGCCTTTAACTTTAATTTCGATGGAGCCGTGAACGCTGATCAGATTGAGAGAGACGCTCTTGATATCGGAGAGTATGAGACACCTCGCCACCATCGTAAATATGCACGCATCTGGCTCAGGCAAGAATTCCATGATGCGATTAAAAAAACACCAACCAAAGAAAACTTTCCAGTAGCGGGAAATATTCTGGATGAGGTGAAAATCAGGACCCTCAAGGATGAAAAGTTCAACACTACTGATTCGTCTGAGTTTTTCGATAGAACTAAAGCTTTGCCCTTCAGAGGCGTACTGGTACATAACGAATACACGATGATGGCTCACTTCTTCTTAATGAAGCGCTTCTTCCGAAATGTCGAAAAAACAAGATTTTTTATGGACTTAGATAGCGGGATGAAAGCAGCTTATATCGCAGCCTTCAGAGAGGAAATAGCCGCCGAGATCTCTGACGGATTCTTGATTAGAGCGTCGAAAAATAAAACCAATGACGAAAAGGAGAAAATGGTAGCTAAATATTTGAAGTTGGTTTCAGTTAAGTCGGGCACCCCAGTGAGGCAGCTGACTCTGCATCAGATCATGGTCGCCACGAACGATATCATTGTCAGCAGGCTAAAGACGCCAATATACGTCTCTGGTTCCCCAGAGCGTTGGATCGAGCACCCTAGGGCTACTAAGGCAGAACCAGAGAAAATGGTAGCTGCGATCACAAACCTTGAGCGATACGATCCCATGCACCAAGCAAACCTCTATCGCATAGCTACTCTAGCGCCCGTAGATCGTTTCTTCATGCGAATTAGGCGTTTCTCAACCTTCTTTGAGAGGCCCTTTCAGTCCGGAACAAGCAACGGGCGAATCTGGTATGGTTATGCCCCCTACAACCCCTCGATGTACACGATTATCGGAGATATATTTCGGGTCTACTACAACTATTGTGCTCCCAACACGCGCAAGAAAACACCGGCAATGAAGCTAGGTTTGGCCAAAGGCCCTGTAGAGGTCGAAAAGATTATTTATTTTAATAGGTACAGTTAGGTTTAACGCCCTAACTTCCGCAACTAATTGAAGCTACTCATGAAGGTCGTAACCTGGAACTGTAATGGTGCACTGAGGCGAAAACTCGCTCACGCTGACGGATTTTGTGCTGATATTTTGGTTATTCAGGAATGTGAGGATCCAGCTCTATCGACTTCTGAATACCGAAAATGGGCGGGAGAGTACTTGTGGATTGGAGAGACAAAAAATCGAGGTATCGGAGTTTTCCCAAAAAATGGGGTCTCTGTAAAGCCACTCGACTGGAGTGGAATCTTTCAGCTATCAAGCATCCAAAGCAGCAGTAGCAGTCTTCAGTGGACAACAGAAGAATTAAGGCTCTTTCCTCCCTTTATGGCTGATGGTCGATTTACATTTTTGACGGCTTGGACGAAAGGAAGATACGGCGAAGCTTTTGGATACATGGGGCAGTTTTGGAAGTATTTATAGATCCATCGTGAAGAATTGAAAGGAGCCGATACGATTATTCTTGGCGACTTCAACAGTAATGCTAAGTGGGACAAGAGAGATAGGTGGTGGAATCATTCCGACGTGATTTCAGAGCTAGCGCTGCTGGGGTTTCAGAGTCAATATCACTACCAATTCCAAGAGGATCAAGGAGCAGAGACTCGGCCAACATTTTTTCTTCAGCGGAACGCTGAAAAGGCATACCACATCGATTATGTATTCACATCAGCAAATCTTACGGATAGGTGTGAGCTTGATGTCGGGAGTTATACCGACTGGATTTCGGTTAGTGATCACGTTCCTTTGGTTTTGAACATAAAAAATAAAGGGTTAGCGTGGTTGTCCACCCCTTGGTGGGTCGTTATTAAAGGATTTGGTTGCAGCTGGCCTTCAACGTACTAGGGGCAATAAAAAAGCCAGCGATTGAATCGCTGGCTTTTTACTAGCACCACTTGGCGCAAACCCTCAGCCACACATAAGGCGAGTGGCTTG
>JBDNIR010000265.1:0-11844 GCA_041688195.1 Marinobacter sp. | reverse complement strand
TGAGCACCTTTTTTCGGGTCGTACTCCCCATCGCTCGCCCTGCGATTGCAGTCGGGTTATCACTGGTACTGATGGAGACCCTGAACGATTTTGGTACCGTTGATTTTTTTGCAGTACAGACCCTCACCGCCGGCTTGTTTGATACCTGGATGAACCTGGGCAACCTCGGCGGCGCTGCACAGATTGCCACCGTCATGCTGTCTTTCGTTCTGATTTTGGTAACGCTGGAGCGTTATTCCCGCCGTCGCCAGAAACAGTTTTCAGCACGGGACAACCGCCAGCCCGTGCATCGATTCCGGCTTACCCGTGCCCGCAAAGCGCTCTGTATAGCCATTTGTGCTATTCCGGTAGTGTTCGGCTTCGTTATACCAGCCCTGGTACTGGGCTATTACGCCGTGGAGTATTTCGAGCAAAGCTGGAACACCGAGTTTTTCAGAAACACCCTCAATAGCCTGCTTCTTTCGGCTACCGCCGCGCTTACTACCCTCATTATTGGCCTTACACTTGCCTACAGCCGGCGTCTTCACGACACTCCGGGCATGCGGGTACTCATGAGACTGTCCAGCCTGGGTTACGCCATGCCCGGTGCTGTGCTAGCGGTGGGGGTCATCGTGCCGATGGCAAGCTTCGATAACTGGCTCGATGGGCTCATGGAGCATTGGTTTGGCTGGAACACCGGCTTATTGCTCAGCGGCACTACGTTTGCCCTGGTGTTCGCTTATACGGTGCGCTTTCTTGCTGTTTCGGCAGGTAGTATTGAAAGTGCCTTGCAGAAAGTAACCCCCAGCATGGATATGGCGGCCCGTTCACTCGGCCAGGGCCCAGCCGGCACGCTGATCAACGTGCACTTGCCGGTACTTCGAGGAACCCTGCTAACCGCTGCACTCGTGGTTTTTGTGGATTGCATGAAAGAGCTGCCCGCCACCCTGATACTGCGACCGTTCAACTTTGATACCCTGGCAACCTATGTGTACCAGTTTGCATCCGATGAAATGCTCAGCCGGAGCGCTCTGCCAGCATTGATCATTGTACTTGCGGGTATTGTGCCGATTATTCTGATGAGCCGGTCTATCGGACAGTCCCGGAGCTTCAGCTAATCCCGGAGATCGCTCATATCCTACAGAAGTCCGTGCGGGCTTCCTGTACCACAAAACGCCCCCGCAACACCGCCAGGGGTTTAGTGTCCGGCGTTAATGAAGCGTCTCCCTGAAAGATCTGCGCCGTTAACTTCAGCCTGCCTTTGCCATGCCGTGCAAGACTCTTGTGAAACCGGCGCATGAGGTCTTCATCGGTCAAGGTACAGAGCGCATAGAAATCTCCTTCGACCGGCCCCAGGTATTCCATTTCACCGCTTTGAATCAGAATGTTCCCCGTCAGGCCAGCGTCCGCTAACAAGAGCTCTACCAGGCCCCAGGCAGAGACAACCGCTACCGAATAAAGACTGCCGCCAAAAGCCGTACCCTGATGGTTATGATTCGGCTCCAGCGGCGCACTCACTAACAGTTGCCGGCCATCATAGGCCACCAGATTAACCGCCAGGCTCTTGGTAAGAGGAATAACATCATTAATACGTTTCTTGAAACGAGCAAGTTGAGTCATCATTTCTTCATCCTCTGAATTCAGTCTAGTAGGCTCTCGCCACTTTCCCTATGCGACTAACGTCGGCTTTTGCGATAGATGATCCATCAAGCGCCCGCCAACAAAAAACCCCGCCAGCCAAGCTGCAGGGTTTTCGATGCCATCGCCTGGCCGGCTCTCAGGGTTACTGCCAGATCACCTGCTGACGTTTGGAGTACCAAGTGTCCAGGTCCACCTTATAGGCATCCTCCACCACATTGCGTTTCAGTTTCATCGTAGGTGTCAGGAAGTCGTTCTCGATACTCCATTCGTCCTTGACGACTGCCAGGAATTGAAGCTGCTCGTGGGGGTCGACGGTTTTGTTAACATCACTCAGCAACGATGAAAAACTGGCGCCTAGTTCCTTGCGATAATGTTCATCGGCGGACCGGCGCCGGGCATCTTCCGACAACATCACCAGACAATGAGGCCGGGGATAATTTTCACCAGCAACGCACACCATTTCGATGTCGGGATGGCTCATAAGTTTGTTTTCAATGGGCGCGGGGGCGACATACTTACCCTTGCTGGTTTTAAAAATCTCCTTGATCCGTCCGGTCAGCTTGAGACGACCTTCTTCATCAATTTCGCCTTTGTCACCTGTGCGCAGGAACCCCTCCTCAGTAAAGGCCTCCTGAGTTTTTTCTTGGTCTCTGTAATATCCCATCATGGTGGCGGGGCTTTTTACCAGCACTTCGCCCTGCTCACTCACTTTGACTTCGACCCCCGGCAGCGCTTCTCCCACGTATCCGGTACGGGCACGACCCGGTTTGTTCATATGGGAATAGGCGAAGTTTTCAGACATGCCATAGCCTTCCAACAACTCAAGGCCCAAGCCGCGATACCACTCCAGAATTTCATGGGCCAGGGGCGCAGAGCCACTGCCGGCAAACTTTACGTGCTGCAGTCCTAAATTGGTGAGAACCTTCTTTTTGATCAGCTTGTTCAGCAAAGGAATCCTGAGCAAACGCCGCAGCTTTTTCTTTGGCAATTTCTGGAAGATGCCTTGCTGGAACTTGATCCAGATACGGGGCACGGCCAGAAAAAGCGTGGGCTGGGCCCGCTTGAGATCATCCACAAAGGTATCGAGGGATTCGGCAAAATACAGTGTAAAGCCCTTGTTCATGGAGCCAAGCTCCACCACAAATCGCTCAAACACGTGAGCAAGCGGCAGATACGACAACATACGTTCGTTGGTTGTGACGTCCAGCGCTTCCGTGCCCCCGGCAGCCGAATAGGCAAGGTTGCCGAAACTCAGCATCACACCCTTGGGTCGCCCCGTGCTGCCAGAGGTGTAAACAATAGTCGCCATCTCTTCCGCAGCCCGATCAACCTGTTCTTCCAGTGGCGGAAATTTGGACACTATGTCATCCCAGCTTTTGAAATCGTTGGGCGGGCTGAGAGGGTAGGAAATGCACGGCAACGTATCAGGCACGCCGGATTTCATGCTGTCCCAGTCATCCAGTTTGCCGACAAACAATATTGCACAACCGCTGTGCTCAAGAATGTAACCAACGGTGGTTGCATTCAGCGTTGGATAAAGTGGCACAGACACATGGCCTGCCATCCAGATTGCCCAGTCCGACATAATCCAGTGCGCACAGTTCTTGGATATAATGCCAATCCGGCTGTTGGCGGGCAGGTTGAGAGATTTCAGGTAAGCCGCCATACGTCTGGCCTCGCCCACTGCGCGGCGCCAGGGGTATTCCACCACTTTGCCGGCGCCCATCGGCTGCACCATATAGACCGATTCAGCCCGAGCGGTTTCCCAGTGATAGATCATTTCTAGAGGGAGCTTGTTTTTCGTGTCCATGAACCTTCCTTTGTTTATTTTTTGGGGTGTCTTTTATTCCTGAAGATTATTTCATCACACGCGTTGTCGTCAAAATGTGACGCAACCAGAACTATATCCACTAAAGCAGGCGTAAACCGGTTTTTTTATAACCACTATTATGTTGTGATCACCGATTAGCCATTGACGGGCCTTTGACATCAAGCCTCAGAGATATTTCAAGCCAATTTCAATTAATTTTCCATACAGAGATCACTGGTATTGATAGTTCACCTTTTCTTCACAGACCACAATATCCTGTTATACTCAGGCCATTGATGTCGATATATTGGGTTTTGAACAAAAAGCGCACACACAAGAACAACGCGTTTAATGGCCTATACCCAGTCGGCCCCCGTGGTCTTTACAGGCCGCTCAGGGGCCGCATCATTCATCAGCAACATCTGAAATACCGAGGGTGGCAATGAACGCTAAGGCACAGGCACTGACAACAACAATCCCCATGCAGGACGCATCGCTGGATATTTGGAACAGCAAATATCAGTTGAAAACAAAAACCGGTGAACCTGTAGACGCAACCATTGAGTCAACCTACGAACGCGTCGCCACTGCTCTCTCCCAGGTTGAGGCGAAGGCAGATCGCACCAAGTACATGAAAGATTTTGTCTGGGCCCTTAAACACGGCGCCATTCCTGCTGGCCGCATTATTTCCAATGCCGGTGCGGAAGCTCACAAACCTGCTACGTCGACCATTAACTGCACGGTGTCCGGCAGTGTTAATGATTCGATGAACGACATTCTCGAGAAAAACCATGAAGCTGGCCTGACGCTGAAAGCCGGCTGTGGCATTGGTTACGAATTCTCGACGCTGCGCCCTCGGGGTGCTTATGTCGCAGGCGCCGGCGCAACAACCTCAGGCCCACTGTCGTTCATGGATATTTTTGATCGCATGTGCTTTACCGTGTCCTCTGCCGGTGGCCGCCGTGGGGCCCAGATGGCGACGTTCGACGTGCACCATCCCGATGTACTGGACTTTATTCAGGCCAAGCGCGAAGACGGTCGTCTGCGCCAGTTCAATCTGTCACTGCTGATCACTGAAGATTTCATTGAAGCGGTCAAGAATGACGGTGACTGGCAGCTGTCCTTTCCTGTCACTGAGAAAGAAGTGGCCGAGGAACAGCTCGACCTGACTGACGGCAGCCAGTTCGTCTACCGTGACTTTCCGATTCTTACCGGTTATGTCACCAATGCCGAAGGCAAAGTTGCCTGCCGTATCTACCGCACGCTGAAAGCCCAGTTCATCTGGGACAGCATTATGACGGCCACCTATGACTATGCCGAGCCTGGCTTCATCCTGATTGACAAGGTCAACCAGATGAACAACAACTGGTTCTGTGAAGACATTCGCGCTACCAACCCCTGTGGCGAGCAGCCCCTGCCACCTTATGGCAGCTGCTTGCTGGGTTCCGTCAACCTGACCAACTTTGTAGACAACCCGTTTACTGACAAGGCGAGCTTCAACTACGAGAAATATCGCAAGGTTGTAGCCATTTTTACCCGCATGCTGGATAACGTGGTTGAGATAAACGGCCTGCCGCTAGAAGAACAGCGCCACGAAATCAACTACAAACGTCGCCATGGCATGGGCATTCTGGGTCTGGGCTCAACCCTGGCTATGTTGCGTATGCCTTATGGTTCGTCGGAGTCAGTAACGTTTACGGAAGAAGTGGTTCGGGAAATGGCAGTTGAAGGCTGGCGCCAGTCCCTGGCTCTGGCTGAAGAAAAAGGCCCTGCGCCCATCATGAATGATGACTTCGAAATCACTCCAAAAATGCTGTCCAAGTGCCCGAAATTAAAGGCAGACGGCTACACTTCGGGTGACAAGGTTAAAGGGCGGATACTGCACGCAAAATACAGCCGCTACATGGAACGCATTGCAGAAGTGGAACCTGAGCTGGTGGCCTCTCTGGCAGAAAAAGGTGGCCGTTTCACCCACCACACATCCATTGCCCCGACTGGCACTATCAGCCTGTCTCTGGCAAACAATGCCAGTAACGGTATTGAACCCAGCTTCTCGCACCACTATGCCCGCAACATCATTCGGGAAGGTCGCAAGACCAAGGAAAAGGTTGACGTGTTCTCCTACGAGCTGCTGGCCTACCGGCATCTGGTTAATACCGGTGCCATGCCGTTCTCAACCGATGAAGCCACCCGCTTGCCGGAGTATTTTACAACGTCCGATGATGTATCACCGGACCAGCATGTAGACATACAGGCCGCTGCGCAAAAGTGGGTGGACTCCTCCATTTCGAAAACCGCCAACGTACCAACAGACTTCCCATACCCGAACTTCAAGAATATCTATATGTACGCCTACGAGCAGGGTCTGAAGGGCTGCACAACCTTCCGCTTCAATCCTGAAGCTTTCCAGGGCGTACTGGTAAAAGAATCAGATCTGGAAAATACGCTGTATGAGTTCACCCTGGACGATGGCAGCAAAGTCACTCTGAAAGGCAACGAACAGGTGGAGTATGATGGCGAGACCCATAACGCCGCCAACCTGTTTGACGCTCTGAAAGAAGGCACATACGGCAAGTATTAAACCGGGACACCGACACAGGACAACGAACATGACCGTTAAAATCAGCAACAAAATTGTCGGCTACCGGGTGACCAAAGCCGATACCTCAAAAGAAAAACCCGTCGAGCCGGTTGCTGCCGTGCCCTCGCTGGTAAGGATGAACGAGTATATTGAGCGACCGGACTTCTTGCTCGGCACCACCTACAAGATCAAGCCGCCGATTGCCGAGCATGCGATGTATATCACCATCAACGACATCCTGCTCAATGAAGACACGGACCACGAGAGCCGTCAGCCTTATGAAGTCTTCATCAACTCCAAGTCGATGGAGCATTTCCAGTGGGTTATCGCCCTTACCCGGGTACTTTCCGCTGTATTTCGTAAAGGGGGCGATGTCACTTTCCTGGTGGAAGAGCTGCGTTCCGTATATGACCCCAACGGCGGCTACTTTAAAAAGGGCGGTGTATTCATGCCGTCTCTGGTGGCGGAAATTGGCGCTGTTATTGAAAAGCACCTGAAGGCTATCGGCTTGATCGAAAGCGAAGAAATGAGCGAGGTCACCAAACGTATCCTGGCAGAGAAGCGTGCGGAGTTTGAAGCCAGCAAGGCCGCCGCCAACAACGATGATACCGTCGGTGATTACCCACCCAACGCCACCATGTGTGGCAAGTGCAGCACCAAAGCAGTCATCGTAATGGACGGCTGTGCAACTTGCCTCTCATGCGGTGACAGCAAGTGCGGCTGAGCCCTTTCTGAGGTGCGAATCGGTGTGAATTTTAAAGGGGTGCCTGACAGGTGCCCCTTTTTTGTTCTGTATCATTCAGACTCAAACAATATTTGGCATCCCGGCCATTAGCGCGATAACTTATTCACATCGTCCATTCTCAATGCGGAGTTTTGATCATGGCCAACCAGGACAATTGTTCGGACCTGATGCTGGATAATCAGCTATGTTTTGCCCTGTATTCCACCTCATTGCTGATGACCAAAGTCTACAAACCGTTATTGAAGGAACTCGGCCTCACCTACCCTCAATACCTGGCAATGCTGGTGCTATGGGAAGAGGACGGTTTGACGGTCGGAACCATCAGCGCGCGGCTGCTTACCGACCCCGGCTCGCTGACCCCACTGCTGAAACGACTTGAGACTGACGGAGTGATCCGACGCACCCGTAGTGACCGGGATGAACGGATTGTGCTGCTGACGGTGACAGAGAAAGGTTGGGAGCTCCGGGATCACGCCAAAGCCATTCCCAGTTGTATTGTCGGCGCTGCGGGCCAGTCGGTAGAGCAGCTGATGTCTCTGAAACAACAAATAGTTAACTTAAGAGATAACCTTAAAAAATCTATTTAAAATATTGTTTTAAAAATATATTTTTTCGTTAAAAATTATGGAAAGATAAAATTGGGGTGCTCGCAATAACGCCGGTTCTATAAACATTTTCTTTATAAACATTCGTTTTAATATTTATCTTGCGCGCTAACTTATTGTGCGTTAACTTTGTCAGGATGACTTAGCATGGCCAATCCCGTGTAGCACACCTGCGTTATGACTTACCAGCAGGATCTATATTCAAGACCACACATCGAACGGAGTCTTTATTATGTCACTCGAAAAAGTCGTTTATACCGCATACGCAGAAGCAACCGGCGGCCGTGATGGCCGGGCCATTTCTTCCGACGGCGTTCTGGATGTCGCCCTCACCACGCCAAAAGACATGGGCGGCGCTGGTGGTAACGGCACCAATCCTGAGCAACTGTTTGCCGCGGGTTATTCAGCCTGTTTTATTGGCGCCATGAAGTTTGTTTCCGGGCAGGACAAGATCGAAATGCCAGAGGATGCATCCATTGAAGGTGCTGTCGGCATTGGCCCTATCCCCAACGGTTTTGGCATTGAGGTTGAACTTAAAATCAGCCTGCCCGGCATGGACAAAAAGCAAGCCAAAGAGCTGGTCGACAAGGCTCATCAGGTTTGCCCTTACTCCAACGCCACCCGAGGCAACGTTGACGTGACTCTGACCCTGGTCTGATCACAACCAAAAAAAAGAGCGGGTCCAATGAGGGCCCGCTCTTTTTGTTCCAGCATCAGAATATCAGGAACACCCCTTCGTACAGTTCGCCTTGCCATCAAATGACATAGTGACACCACTCAAAGGTACATGAACCGGGACACCCGTCGCTTTGATAAAGGCTTCAGTTTCCTGTTCTGCCGTGATACCGGGCCGCTGCTCATGTAGACTCCTCAAAGCGACAACCATTGCAAAAACGGGGCAACCACACATGAGCCTGCGCCTTCGCGGCACCTTGATCTATCAAACCGAAGACACCCTCGGCAGTATCCTGGTGCTTGACCATGGAAAACACCGGATCCTGAGCTTTGATTCCATCTTCGAGCAAAGCAAAATTGCCCGCAACAAGCCCTATTTGCCAGTGCATGAATACAACCGGGCGATGCTGCTCCCTGTTGCCTTCAGTCTCCCCCGTCGGGCAACCATTCTGGGGTTGGGCGGAGGAGTACTGGTCGGAGCACTGCACCACCTGCTGCCGGAGTGTGAGTTACACGCTGTGGAACTGCGTAAACAGGTTGCCGACGTAGCCAAGCGTTTTTTCAGCCTGCCAGAGGCCGACAAAATCCGACTGACCATTGCAGATGCCCGGCCGGCCCTTCGAGACATGCCTGCCGCAAGCACCGACCTCATCCTGACCGATCTGTACGGGGCAGACCGAATGAGCCCTGCCCAGTCACAACGCGGGTTCATCGACGAATGCGAGCGTGTGCTGAGCCCCGAAGGCTGGCTGGCGATTAACTACCACAGAATGCCAACCCTTGATGGCCGCCTGTTTGCCCACATTCGACGGCTCTTTGCCTGTGTGTTGCTGTTTAAAAGCAAGACCAACAACTACGTGCTGTATGCATGCAAACAATACTTCGAACCGCTGGCCCAGGACGACACCCGGCTCAAGGCGTTGGAACGGCATCTTCCCATCGCCTGGCCGCAACTTATGGCCAGAGTCAGATCAGCATAGGGCATGGAGGTACGCTTCACTTCTTAACCCACTGCCCTTGCATCAGGATAAGCTGGCCAGCTGGCGTCTTTTCTATAGCCTTTTCCCCGGCGACGGTTTCTACCTGAGTCACCGGGATGTTGTGCTTGTGTGCAATGCGAGCATATTCCTCACGACGGGCTTCATTAATGGCGTCCACAATCTCTCGGGCACGTCCATCCGAGCCCACTACATCAAGGTAGCCGGTCGGAGTTTCGCCAACTTGCCCTTGCTGCTTCACAGTCTCCAGCTCGTTTTTCGCTTCATTCAGGCTAATGCCAAAGGCTGGCAAACTTAGGCACAATGCCAGCGCCAAGGTAATGAACTTCGCAGATCGTTTCATTCGGTACTCCTTTCAAACCTGAAAACGTTGCCCTGAGATTAAAACAAGCCTTTTTCACTGAACAGCTCGTCCACATCCTTGTCTACCTTCACATAAATTTCGTGCTGTATCTTGACGTTCAGGTTGACGGTGATGGGCTCCTTTGGCGCAGCCATCTGGACTGTCGGTGTGCAAGCTGACGTCATCAGAAGCGTCAGCAAGACTGTCACGATCGAAATCTGAAGTCGTCTCGGGGACTTCATTCCCGGACTGTATCCTTTCATCGAGTTTGCTCCTCTTAGCGACCGCATCACCCTGGAACGGCCATCGGTTAATTGTCCACCTTCGCATCGCCTTGCACCGCCTCGCGTTTCTGCACCAGCTCGCGAACTCTCTCAGTCACCGCTTGGTTGACCCGGCCACTGAGCTGCAGGCTGGTCAGCAATGCTGGTATATCCTCTTCAAGATTGATGTTGAGCACAATCGGGTAACCGTCCCGCACACTGGGATTACTGCCCTCCAGATGAAGCCCGAGAAACAGCCTGCCATCCTGATCATAGTCTACCGTGCTATTAAGCACCGAATAGTGGAAGTTTTCCATGGCGCTGGCCACCAGTTCCATGGCCTGGCTGCCCTGTGCTATGCCCCGCAATCGATCAGCGGGTAGTCTGAGCGTGCCCCCGGGATTGATAGCTGTCACTTTGCCCTGTTCCACGCGAATACCATCCCGGTCAATCAGCAAGGGCACCTGCCCGGTAAGTGTGCCCGTCCCAGCTAGCCCTTCCGCCGGGTAGACACGCATCAGTTCGGAGAGTTCGACACTGTTCAGCGCCACAGGGACTCGCAGCGGCAAATCCGCCAGGCTCCAAGTGCCCTGGGGAACTTCGAGGGCGCCACCGAGAAACCCGGCGATTGCTCGATCCAATCTTAGTTGGCCGCTAAAAGGCTCTGCAGTTGATCCACTATAGCTGCCCGCCAACCTCACCGGGCCTAAAGGAACTCCGGGGTTTACCTGCTCCAACGACAGCTCTGGCACCTTGATGGTTAACGTCGAGTCTTGCAGGCCGACATCGACATCCCCCTTGAGCGCTGTCCAGGCAGTACGATTAAAGCTCCCGGACACGGCATTCATACCCAGCTCTGCATCCAGCTCTACCGGCCCGGTCACCGGCAGCCTAAAGGCTGCGTGCGCACTCACCTGACCACTGACGATTGTCAGACTCTGCGGCCAAATAGCTAGCGTATCGGCCAGTGTCTGAGCAGAGGCCTCTCCATCCATAGTCAACTTGCCGGTCACGGTAAGGTCACCATCGAACGGATACGCGAGATCGATGTTCGCGGAAGCTCCTGCCTTGGACTTCAGTTTGCCTGTCAGATTGAGATACCGGGTGTCATGGTCCAGAACACCCTTGAAACGCCATGACTGGGAGCGCAGTAATGGGTGATTTACCCCAGCACTGGCGAGGGTCAACGGGCCCTTAACGGACCAATGATCCAATATTTTTTCTTCCAGGCTATATCCTGCCATAACGGATATTTGGCTGAGGTCAGCCTGCACGCTATCAAGCTGGATCGGGCTATCGACATCACGGCTGGTAATACCAACAATGTCCAGACTGGATGCCGGCCCAAGCACTAAAGCTATTTCACGTTCATCCGCATGGCCAGAGGCCGAAATACCGAGGGCGACCTCCCGGAGTGTCCACTCGCCAGCATTCAACTCCGGCGCGTTGACTTCGATTCGGGTCTCGCCCATCTGAACCGCCCAAGGTTTTGTTGTTGCGATCGCGAGATGACTGTTGACATCAACCCGCGCCAGCCCCCGACTGATGATAGCCAGGTTGAGTGCGAGAAAGCGTTCGCTTTGGGGCACATCAGGCACTGCGTTTGCTGGGCGAATCTCGATATCCAGAGTATGTGGCCGCAGGAATTCGGGAAGCTGCTGGATCCAACTGCCCGGGTTATGGAGCTTCAGGTCTGCGTCAGCCGACGTCGCCTGCCAGTGCCCACGGGTGGCAGCCAGGGCCAGCTCGATGCGCCCCTGAGCTGCTGCAATGCCTGGAATAGGCCAGGGTTGTGGCAGGTTAGCTGAAACCGTCAAATTCCCGGATAAACTCTGGAGAAAATCAGTTCCGGCCGGGCCTGCCAACTCCCAACTTGCCTTCATACTGGCGTTGTCCGGTTGCGCGGGCAAATCACTCACCGACATCGGGTGCCAGTTTTGCAGCCATGCCAGCAGCCAGTCAGCCCAGGGTAATTTGGGCATCATCACGGATCCGCTCCACCCTGTTTGCTGATTCCCGGTTGCGGTCCAGTAACGGGATTCCAGTTCAATATGAGGTTTGCCGTCAATCGTCACCGTCGCACCGAGGCTGAGGTCCTCCAGTGAGTGACCCGCCAAATGACCCTCAATCTGAACCAGGTGGCCTTCATGCTCAAGCTCAAGTACTGCCACGGCTGGTAGCAAATCAGCTCCCCTGGTTGCGCT
>JBDNIR010000264.1:0-3004 GCA_041688195.1 Marinobacter sp. | reverse complement strand
ACGTACCTCGGGGCCTACTTCAAAATGGCGAGGCCCAATAGCTGGCCCCAGCCACGCCATCAGTGTGCCTGGTTCGCCAAGGGCGGCTACCGTCTTTTCCAGCACGCCATTGCATAACCCCCGCCAACCCGCATGAGCTGCGCCCACCCGGCTGCCCTGATCATTACAGAATAATACCGACAAGCAATCCGCCGTCATGATCACGCAGGCCTCGCCCTTGCGGCGACTGATGCTGGCATCGGCGGGCGGCGCATTCACCACCGGCAACTGGACAACCCGGGTGCCGTGAACCTGCTCGAGCCAGCCGAACTGTTGCGATGACAGTTTCGCGACCCGGCAGAGCCGGACACGGTTCTCGGCCACATGCGCAGGGTCATCCCCCACATGGTGGCCGAGGTTGAGAGTATTCCACGGATGCTCGCTGACGCCGCCCGCGCGGGTTGTCACCATTGCGCTAACGCCTGCAGGCACGGGCCAGTCAGGCCGGATCAGTGGCAGTTCAATAGGCATTGTTCTTGATGTCCTGAACATGATGGCGCAATGCAACCAGCAAATTCTGCATATCCTCCGGCAGCGGTACACTCCATGATAGCGTTTCGCCCGTTTGTGGATGTTCGAGCGTCAGCTTGCGGGCATGAAGCGCCTGCCGCTGGAACCCGGCAAGCACAGCTCTTAAGGTTTCCGTGCTGCCCTTGGGCAATCGCGGCCGCCCGCCATACATCTGGTCACCGACCAGCGGATGACGAACGTGGGCAAGGTGAACCCGAATCTGGTGAGTACGCCCACTTTCGAGTTTACAGTGAATATGGGTATGAGCAGCAAACCGCTCCAGCACCCGATAGTGAGTAACCGCCGGCTTGCCGGAAGCCACCACCGCCATTTTTTTGCGCTCCCGGGGGTGACGGCCGATAGGCGCTTCAACCGTCGCCCCACCGGTCATGGTGCCGATTGCAACGGCCTCGTATTCACGACCCATGGTGCGTGTTTGCAGCTGATCGACGAGCGACGTATGGGCAATAAGACTTCGCGCCACTACCATCACGCCTGAAGTATCTTTATCCAGCCGATGCACAATGCCTGCCCGGGGGAGGTTTTCCACTTCCGGCGCGTAATGCAGCAACGCATTGACCAGCGTACCGTCAGCATGACCCGCTGCTGGATGCACGACCAGCCCCGCTGGCTTGTTGATCACCAACAGATGTTCGTCTTCGTAGACGATATCCAGGGAAATGGACTCTGCCTGCCAGGAAACCTGAGCCTCGGGTTCTGCATCAAGATGCAGCTTGTCACCCATCATAACCTTGTCTCGCGGCTTTCTCTGCTCGCGGTTAACCGTCAGGGCGCCGCTTTTGATCCAGGTTTGCAGGCGTGAGCGGGAATGTTCGGGCAACAGCTCGGCGGCCGCCTGGTCAAGGCGGTGATCACTGAGCTCGGATGGAATAGAAAAATCCGCAATAATCCGGTTATCGGAGGTCATTCAGGCCCCAAGGCGTTGTTGAGTGTTACATATTTGAAAGACTAGCTGAAAGAATAGCTGAGTGATTTTGAATCGCCCCTGCACATCGGGCATTATCCTCGTTACAATGGCGAACCATTTGGCAGTTGCCTTCATTATACGGGATTCCGGCATGAGATCAGGTTTTCGATTATTAATACTCTCCACTTTTCTACTGATCGCTGCGTGTGCCTCCAATCAGCAGGAGGAGGTATTGCCGGAAGAAACCTATTATGAGAACGCCCGCACAGCCATGAGATCCGGCAACTTCAATGAAGCTGAGCGTAATCTGGACTTTCTCGAAACCTATTACCCGTTCGGACGTTATGCTGAACAGGCGCAGCTCGACCTGATCTACTCACGCTACCAGAATCTCGACCTCGAAGGCGCGCGCGCTGCCGCCGACCGGTTCCTGCGTCTGAATCCGCAGAGCGAACACGCCGACTACGCCATGTATATGAGAGGACTTGCTTCCTATAACCTCGACCTGAGCCTGGTGGCGCGCTATTTCCCGATCGATCCTACTGAACGCGCCCCGGGTGAGCAAATACAGGCGTTCCGGGATTTCTCAGAGCTGCTCAACCGGTACCCGGGCAGCAAATATGCGCCGGATGCCCGGCAGCGTATGGTGGCGTTCCGCAACCGGATGGCGGCACTGGAGATTCACGCTGCGCGATTCTACATCAAGCGAGAAGCGTACGTCGCCGCCAACAATCGGGCGCGTTATGTGGTGGAAAACTTTTCAAATACACCCTCGGTAGAGACAGCGCTTATTATTCTCGCTGAAACCTATCAGTTCCTGGACCTGAAGAAAGCAGCCAATGATGCAATTCAGCTGCTCGCCCTGAATTATCCCGACAGCGACGCCTTTGATGATGACATGAAATTTCAGCCCGGCCTGCTCAAACGCGAAGACCGCTCACTCAGCAGCGTGGTCACTTTTGGGCTCATGGGCGACGAGTAGCGTCGAACCACCCACTCAGTTGCCTATTTTCCACCCGTTCGTGATGGGATAGCGCCGGTCCTTGCCAAAGCCACGTTCGGTAATCCGAACACCGATCGGGGCCTGGCGGCGCTTGTATTCGTTGATATCAACCAGCCTTGTGACACGCAACACATCCACTTGGTCAAAACCCTCAGCAATGATGGCATCGGCACTGAAATCCCGCTCAACGTAGCGATTCAGTATCTGATCCAGCACGTCATATCCGGGCAGGCTGTCGTCATCTTTCTGGTCCGGTGCCAGTTCTGCCGACGGCGGCCGTGTGATTACCCGCTCGGGAATCACCGGCGACACTGTATTACGGTAGTTTGAAAGCCTGAACACCAGGGTTTTAGGCACATCTTTAAGCACATCAAAACCGCCCGCCATATCACCATAAAGAGTCGAATAACCTACCGCCATTTCGCTTTTGTTACCCGTCGTCAGCACCAGCGAGCGAAACTTGTTGGATAACGCCATCAACAGCACACCACGAAGGCGGGCCTGCAGATTTTCCTCGGTGGTGT
>JBDNIR010000263.1:0-4125 GCA_041688195.1 Marinobacter sp. | reverse complement strand
GGGTCTACGATTTGCGCGCCGACGAGATGATCGGCAAAAATGTGGCGGAATTCGAGAAACAGGGCCTGATCAGGCCCGTCATCGCCCTACGGGTGATTGCGGAGCGCAAGCGCATCAGCGCCATCCAGCAGACCTACACTGGCAAGACCATCATGGTCACCGGCATTCCGCTGTTCAATGACGCGGGCGATGTGCAAAAGGTCATTATCAATTGTCGCGACACCACTGAGTTTCTGAAGATGCAGGAGGAGCTGCTCCAGACCCAGAAAAATCTGCAACGAATGAAATCCGAGGTCAAAGAGCTGCGACAGGAGCGCCTCAAACTGGACGGCGTCGTGCTTAACAGCCTCAGTATGCAAGGGCTCGCCCATTTGGCCATTCGGGTAGCCAAGGTCGATGCCACAGTGCTGATCGGTGGCGAATCCGGCGTCGGCAAAGAAGTGGTTGCGCGGCTGATCCACCAGGAAAGCGCTCGCAGCGACGGCCCCTTCATCAAGATCAACTGTGGCGCCATTCCTCGAGAACTGCTCGAATCAGAGCTGTTTGGGTATGAGGCCGGGGCATTCACCGGCGCCAACAGACAGGGCAAGATGGGCATCATCGAGACCGCCAATCGGGGCATCCTGCTCCTGGATGAGGTGGCGGAATTGCCCTTAGACTTGCAGGTCAAGTTGCTGCAGGTCCTGCAGGACAGGACACTCACCCACGTCGGCGGCACCCGCCCGATTCCAGTGGACGTTCGTGTCATCGCCGCTACCAACCGCGACCTGAGCGACATGGTCGAACAAAAGCTGTTTCGCAGTGATCTCTACTATCGCCTCAATGTCATCCCCATCACCGTCCCGCCGCTCAAGGCCAGGCGAGACGATGTCATTCCACTGCTGTATCTCTATCTCCAGCAGTTCAATACCCAGTACGCGTCTGAAAAGAAATTCTCCGAGCGCGTGCTGCACCTGCTCCTTGAATACGACTGGCCGGGTAACGTCAGGGAACTGCGCAACATGGTGGAACGGCTGCTGGTCACCTCGCCCGCGGAGCTCATCACCGTTGACGACTTACCGGACCACATCCGCCAGGGTGGCGAAGTCTCCAGATTTTCCCAGGATGAGGGACTCGACTACAAGACCAGAATCCGGCAATTCGAGTCTTCTCTGGCAAGGGAAGCGCTCAAAAAGTACGGCAGCACGCGGGCGGCCGCAAGCCACCTCAAAATCAGCCAATCGAGCATTGTCAGAAGGTTAAACCGGTCTGATTAGTGGGCTGCCTGGGCTTAGAGCTAGGTGTTTTGGAGTGAGAGGAAGCTGGCGCAAAACACGATGGTCAGTGCCGCCCAGCCCCAGGCCCGGAGCCTGGAGAAGCCTTCCAGTTCCCGCAACTCCGCCACCAGCAAAACCATAAAGCCGAGCACGCCAGCAGCACCCATAAGAATTAACAGCAGGTGCACCGGCGTCGGTGCACCTGCTGCCAAAGCCAACGGGACCGCAGACGCAGCTAACCACAGCGGTGGTGCAGCGGTCGATATGGCGAACAGCACCTTAACAAAGCGTGCCTTGCCGCCCAGCAACCGCCCCATCGCCCAGCCCACTCCGCTAACGCCAAACCAGACCCCGGCGACCGTCAGGGTGCCGCCGACGGTGACCAGCAATAATGCCGTCACCATCGGCAGCTCTGCGGCCTGGAGCTGATCCCAGTTGGCGAACCCGGAACCCAGGCTCCACATAATGCCGAGCACCAGTACTCCAATACCTGCTACCGGGTACGGCAGTGGGCGCAGCAGCCTCACCATGGCTGCAGACCCCAAATCAGCACGGGAACCCAGAGCACACAGAGTATCCACAGCCATTGGGTGCCCGCGTAGCGAGTGCCGGACACCTTGGGCCAGCCGTGCATCTTCTCAACCAAATCATGAGTCTCAGTCAGCACCTTTTGATAGGCCGATCCGGCAAGCTTCTCATAGGCCAGCGAAATGCTCACGGTCAGGATGAAGCCCATCGGGACCGTGATCAGCGCGGCGGCGAATCCCAGCTTCGCGATCAGGCCACTGCCTATCGAGAAATCCGGGAACACGTACGGAGACAGCGCGATATAGAACAGGCCTGCAATAATACTGCCGGAAATGGCGCCGACCCGATTAATGCGGGTGGACCAGGCGCCCAGCACGATCATTGGGGTCACGGCACTGGCACACATGCCGAAGGCCCAGAAAATCGAGACAATCAGAAAGGCGGGCGGATCAAGTGAGATCAGCAGTGATACGATGCCGGTCCCGGCCAGCCCGACATACCCCCAGCGTAACCGTTTCTGATCGGATAGATCCGGCTTCAACATGCCAATAATGTCGTGACCAACAATCGTCGCGACGCCAATCATCAGCCCCGCAATGGTGGATACCCCGGCCGCCAGCACGCCGGCAATCACAAAGCCACTCACCCACTGCGGGTTATAGGCGAGGTTCAGCAACAGCGTAGTCTTGTCAGCCGCTTCCGGAGGCAGCACCTGGCCCAGGGAGGCGAAGTGGAAAACACCCGCGAAGCCCATGGCGTAGGTGGCAGAGAAGGCCAGGCCAACCCACAGGCAGAACCAGGGTACAACGCGCCGCGCCGCCTTGATGCTGGACGACGTTAAAACACGCTGGGCGAGCTGGGGCAGCCCCAGAATGCCCAGCGTGAGCGCCACAAACAGGGCCAGATAGAAGCGGGGATCAAACTTCAGGTCAAAAAACGCCGGAATCTTGGACAGCATAATGTCAGTCATATTGCCGTAGCCCAGCGGTGGGAACCAGTACCCGGTCGCCCCCAGATGCTGGAGGATGGCCGCCAGCGGCACCACGAGGGCGATCATCATAATCACCATCTGAATGGCATCATTGTAGGTGGCGCCCTTCATGCCACCGATGGTGATGTACCCGGTAATAACCAGCGCGGACACGATCAGCGACGGCATATACGGCAGGCCCAGCAAGACCTCGAACACCTTGGCGATACCAACGAACTGCCCAATCATGTACATCAACATAATGAGCATCATCCACGCGGCCGCAAGGTAGGCTGCGTGCTGGCCATAGCGGATACGCACGAAGGAAACCGAGGTAAATACCCCCATACGCCAGAACATCGCACCGTATAACAGTACCAGCAGCGGAACGCTCAGGATGAGCTGGATCCACATATAGACGAACGGCAGGTGGAGCTGCTGAATCAGCGCAACGACACCCAGAAACGTGGCAACGCTCATCCAGGTCGCGGCGGCGGCAAGTGAATTCACCACCGGGCCAATGGAACGCCCAGCCACATACAGATCCGCAGTGGTATGGGTACCGGAGCGAGAATAGAACGCGACCCCGTAGTAGAGACAAAAAACGGCGACGATGATGCCGATGCCTATCCAGACATTCGGCAACTGCCAGACGATTTCGTTCATAGCGATTTCCCCTTGAGCTGCTCGAATTCACTGGCGCCTGGGCCGGCAGGAGGAGTCGTAATGCCGCCCTCCTCGTCGAGCGCTTCAGCCCCGGAAGTAATCTCGTCATCCAGCTTGTCGGCCAGGTGGTTCCACGCGATCGACACGCCGAGCACACCAAACCAGCCGACTGCGATGGCGACGAAATAATGCAGCGGGTACCCCAGTACCCGAACCGAGTTGTCGATACCCAGAATGATCGCCCACGGGGCCGTGTGCGCCATAAGCAGATAGAGAACAAAGAAGCCGATTGTTAGTACCGCCTCTTTTTTATAAGTGCTCATTTGCATTACCTCTTTGCTTGGAGCGAAACCTGGACGGCACAACCCCAAGCTGGGCCGCCGGTCGCTTTTTTTGTTCGGTGTAGCATGACCTCATGGCATCGTCAGCGCTAGTCAAATCGGTGCTTTAGTTCGCGGTTGTTGCCCGGCCTGACAGGATGCCCGCTTTGTCCAGTTGATCCGCCAGGTCCTGAATGTCTTGGGCAACCATATCCGGTGTCTGTCCCAGCTCCTCAAAGGCGGGCTTGTTGCGTTTGATCCAGCAAACCGGGTAGCCAAAGTGCTTCGCGCCCGATGCATCCCAAGGATTGCAGGAGACGAAAAGAATCTCCTCCTTGGCCAGCCCCATGCGATCCACCGCCAGTTGATACACACTGTGGTGCGG
>JBDNIR010000262.1:0-4946 GCA_041688195.1 Marinobacter sp. | reverse complement strand
CAGCAGGCCGTTCAGTTCTTCGATAACCGGCAACACCGATTTGCGGGAAACTGACGTCCAGTTGCCGAAGATGACATCGACCTTTTCCTGGGCCAATAGCTCACGGGCTTTTTCGGCGAACAGCGGCCAGTTGGAAGCGTGGTCCACCACCACCGTCTCAAGCTGACGTCCCAGTACACCGCCTTCTGCGTTCTGCTTTTCAATCAGCATCAGCATGGTGGCTTTCAGAGCGGTTTCACTGATCGCCATGGTGCCGGACAACGAGTGCAGGATGCCAACCTTGATCGGGTCTTCCTGAGCGGTAACGGTTAGTGAGGCTGTTAGTGCCAATGCGGACAACCCGAGTTTGAGGCTCTTCTTCACGTTCATTGTGCTCGTCCTTTTCCAGTGTTTTTTAGCTAGCGTGCGAGGTAAGCGCACTGGATACCGTGCATTGGCCGTTCCAACTTCTTAAAACACCCTTTTAAAACATGATTTTAACTAGTATACAAGCCCGCCAGAGTCAACTTTAAAAAGCCTTTGTCTGCACTATCAAGCGTCACAAAAATTGCAGTTTCACCGCTTAAAAGCGCTCTGAACTGTGTTCCTGCCCGTTTGAGTGCTGAAATTAAATTGCATATAAAACAGTTGGTTATTTAACTATTGGTATTATCCGAAAAGAAATAAGGCCGCCACGCACCAGAATAGCGCTGCTTTTCAGGCCTGGGTTCCATGATGGTGCGCACTCAAATAGCTCACAAGGGTCGGGTTTTTGATCAGTTAATTGTTTTTATTGGTTTTTAAATTAAAATCGAAAGTGGCACGTGGGTTGCGATAGGTAGGTTGTATACAAGATGACTGACCTGATGGAACCCAAACAATGCCTTCGACAATTGGATGGACACTGCAGGACTGGCAGCAGGCCTACCGCGATAAGGGGCTGACGCCCGCCAACCTGCTGCATAAACTGCTTAGCTCCCTGAGCGCTGACGATATCGCGTGGATTTCACTGGCCACCCCCGCGCAACTGGATGACGGGCTCGCCAGCCTGAACCGCGCAGTGGCACAGGCCGGAGGTGACCCGTCAGAGTTGCCGCTGTTCGGCGTGCCATTCGCGGTAAAGGACAACATTGATGCCACCGGCTTTGAAACCACGGCCGCGTGTCCGGATTACGCTTACGCCCCAACGGAAGACGCCGCCGTTGTCGCCAGGCTGAGAGCCGCAGGCGCGGTGCTGATTGGCAAGACCAACCTTGACCAGTTCGCCACCGGCCTGGTGGGTACCCGCTCGCCCTATGGTGAGGTGCCCAATGCCTTTAACCCGGACGTCATTAGCGGCGGCTCCAGTTCCGGCTCGGCCTCGGTGGTCGCCCGGGGCCTGGTGCCCTTTGCGCTGGGCACGGATACCGCCGGTTCTGGCCGCGTACCGGCGGGCCTGAACAATCTGGTCGGCCTCAAGCCCACCCGGGGTGCAATCAGTATTGAAGGCGTTGTCCCTGCCTGCCGTTCGCTGGATTGTGTGTCCATCTTTGCGCTGACCGTCACCGATGCTGGCAAAGTGTTCGAACAGGCGGGGGTGTATCAGCCCTCGGATGCCTTTTCCCGCCTCCGGCCAGATACGTTTACAAGCTCTGGGCCTGCGATTCGCCAGCCCGGAGACATCAACCGGCTGGCAGTGCCCGCAGAGCCCGACTGGTTCGGGGATGACTGCGCGAAGGCAGCCTGGGGCGTCACCCTGGGGCTTTGGGAAAAGCTCGGAGTAACGCTTGTACCGACGGATTTCAGCCTGTTGTCAGAATTGGCCGCGCTGCTTTATGAAGGCCCGTGGGTGGCCGAACGTCACGCCGCGGTTGAACAGTTCATGGCGACACACCCGGACAGCATGAACCCGGTGGTGCGGGGCATTATCGGCAAGGCCGCCAACTTTACCGCTACCGATACCTTCAAAGCGCAATACCGCAAGGAAGAGCTGGTACGGGCGATTGACCATCTGCTGCAAGACATCGACGCCCTGCTGGTACCCACAGCTCCCATAGCGCCCACCATTGCAGCGGTGAATGCGGACCCGGTCACCCTCAACAGTCGTCTTGGCACTTACACCAATTTCGTCAACCTGGCGGATTTATGTGCCCTGGCGGTGCCTGCAGGTTTCCGCAGCGATGCCCTGCCCTTCGGCGTCACCCTGATTGCTGGCGCCTGGCGTGATGGCGACCTGCAACACCTGGCCAGCCGTTGGCTTAACGCCAACCCCACCAACCTCGGCGCCACCGCCTGTATACGGCGCACGGAGAGCGCCCGCACGAACGACGGAGAGCAGCGTTATGTCTTCCACCCTTATTGATACCACCCTTATCAATACTATTACCGTCGCCGTTGTGGGCGCCCACCTCACTGACATGCCCCTGAATACCCAGCTCACAGAGCGCAACGCCAGCCTGCTGGAGCAGACTACGAGTAGCCCGAACTACCGGCTTTTCGCGCTGCCGGACACCTCGCCGCCCAAGCCGGGCCTGAAACGGGTGTCGGGCCATGACGAAGGCAAGGCCATCATTCTGGAAGTCTGGGAAATGCCCGCCAGCGCCTTCGGCTCCTTTGTGGATCTGATTCCGTCACCCCTGGGCATCGGCAATGTAGAGCTCGCCGATGGCCGCTGGGTCAACGGTTTTATCTGCGAGGGCTACGCCCTGGAAAATGCCCGTGACGTCACTGAATTCGGCGGCTGGCGCGCTTATATCGACGCGCTCAAGGCCGGCAAGACATAAAGGAGACTTGCACCATGTTCAGCACCGTACTGATCGCCAATCGCGGCGAAATTGCCGTTCGCACCATCCGCACTCTCAAACAGATGGGTATTCGCAGTGTTGCGGTTTATGCCCACCCGGACCGTCACAGCCAGCACGTTGAGCTGGCAGACGAAGCCGTGGAGCTGACCGGTAACAACACCGCCGAAACCTATCTCGATGGCAAGCAGATTCTGGCAGCGGCAACATCCACCGGCGCCGAAGCGATCATTCCGGGTTATGGTTTCCTGTCGGAGAACGCCGAGTTCTGTGAAGCCTGCGAAGCCGCCGGTATTGCCTTTATCGGCCCCACGCCGGAACAGATGCGCCAGTTCGGTCTCAAACACCGGGCCCGGGAAATCGCTGAAAACGCCGGTGTGCCCCTGGCTCCCGGCAGCGGCCTGCTGGACAGCCTGGAAGAGGCGGTCGACGTCGCCAACAAACTGGGTTACCCGGTGATGCTGAAAAGCACCGCCGGTGGTGGTGGCATCGGCCTGACCCGATGCAACCAGGAAAGCGAACTGCGTGAAGCCTTCGACACCGTACGGCGCCAGGGCCAGAGTTTTTTTAACAACAGCGGTGTGTTCCTGGAGCGCTTCATCGACCGCGCCCGCCATGTGGAAGTGCAGATGTTCGGCGACGGCAACGGCAACGTGGTCGCTCTGGGTGAGCGGGACTGCTCCCTGCAACGCCGCAACCAGAAGGTGGTGGAAGAAACCCCGGCCCCTCACCTGCCTGCCGCTACCCGTCAGAACATGCTGGACGCTGCGGTGTCTCTCGGCCAGTCCGTCAACTACCGCTCCGCCGGCACCGTGGAATACATTTACGACGCCGACCGAGATGAATTCTACTTCCTGGAAGTGAATACCCGCTTACAGGTAGAGCACCCGGTGACCGAATCCGTTACCGGGCTGGACCTGATCGAGTGGATGCTGAAAATCGCCGCTGATGAAAGCCCGGACCTGGCCAACTTCGAGCCAACGCTGAATGGCGCCTCGATGGAAGTGCGCATCTACGCGGAAGACCCGCTCAAGGACTTCCAGCCCTCCCCCGGCGAACTCACCGATGTGCACTGGCCAGGTGGCGATGTGCGGGTGGATACCTGGGTGGAATCCGGCACCGATGTCTCTGCCCACTATGACCCGATGATCGCCAAGCTGATTGTGCACGGCAGCGACAGGGCCGATGCGCTGACCAAACTGAAAGCTGCGCTGGCGGAAACCCGGCTGATGGGCATTACCACCAATCTGGATTATCTGCGCCAGGTGGTGGCCCAGCAGAGCTTTGCCGAGGGCAAGGTCTGCACCCGCGCGCTGGAAAGTTTCGAATTCAAACCTACCGTGGCGGAGGTGCTAAAACCTGGTACCTATACCACGGTGCAGGATTATCCCGGCCGCGTCGGCTACTGGAACATCGGCACACCGCCCTCCGGCCCTATGGACGATTACGCCTTCCGCCTGGCTAATCGCATTGTCGGTAACCACAACGATGCCGCTGGCCTGGAATGCACGCTGATCGGGCCGACCCTGAAATTCCATCAGGACACCATCGTTGCCCTGACCGGCGCTCTCACCGAAGCCACGCTGGATGATAAAACTGTGGACTTCTGGCAGCCGATCACAATCAAGGCTGGGCAAGTATTGCAGGTGAACAAAGCCGTTAAAGGCTGTCGCACCTATCTCGCCGTGCGGGGCGGGTTTGACGTGCCGGTGTATCTCGGCAGCCGGGCTACCTTCGCCCTCGGCCAGTTCGGTGGCCACGGTGGCCGGCCCTTGCGCCCCGGAGACATGCTGGGCATCAGCCAGCCTGGCCTGCCCGCCTGCACCACACCCGCTCCCACTCACGATCCCGCCCCGGCGGACCCGGCCCTGATTCCGGAACTCTCTCCCGACAACCCCGACCACTGGGAAATTGGCGTGCTGTATGGCCCCCACGGCGCCCCGGACTTTTTTACCGAGCAGTCGATCGAGAAATTTTTCCAGCAAGATTGGGAAGTCCACTACAACTCCAACCGCCTGGGCATACGACTGAACGGCCCGAAACCAGAGTTCACCCGTACCGACGGTGGCGAGGCGGGCCTGCATCCGTCCAATATCCACGACTGCGAATACGCCATCGGCAGCATCAACTTCACCGGCGACATGCCCGTTATCCTGACCCGGGACGGGCCCAGCCTGGGTGGCTTTG
>JBDNIR010000035.1:0-5203 GCA_041688195.1 Marinobacter sp. | reverse complement strand
TTAGAGTTTGAACAACACTTCTACGTTTATCAGTCATTAGAAATTGATCAGAGCTGATAAACAGGTATCGGGAATCCGGTGAGACTCCGGAGCTGACGCGCAGCGGTATTGGGGAACAAGCGTGGCACAAAGACACTGGCTAACACCGGGAAGTCGCCACGCAAGGCCGAACCACAAGGTTCACGCCCCTGAGTCCGAAGACCTGCCAGGGAAGTGCTGCCCCACATGAATGGGCCGGCGCAACTGCACCTTCGCGACACAGGGTGGGCAGCTCCGGACGCTGGTGGCTGATTTTGGCCTGCCTGTGTTGCTGCCCTGGGTACGCGAAGTTATGGAATTCAACGCGTATTCAGGAGAACCACCATGTCCACCGCCTCCCTGCAGGTAATCAAACGCAACGGTCCACTGGTCGGATTTGACGCTGGCAAAATAAACGTCGCCGTCACCAAGGCCTTTCTTGCCGTCGAGGGCGAACAAGCCGCTGGCTCCGCCCGCATCCACGACAGTGCCCAACACGCCACCAACCAAGTGATACAAGCCGTCAGCCGCCGTCTCAAAGTTGGTGGTAAGATCCATATTGAGGACATTCAGGACCAAGTAGAACTGGCGCTGATGAGAGCAGCAGAACACAAGGTGGCCCGGGCCTACGTCCTTTACCGGGAAGCCCACGCCCAGGAGCGGGCGCGCCAGGCCCCGATGGAAGCTCACCCAAGCCTGACCGTCACCCTTAGTGAGGGCCATGTTGTGCCTCTGGACGTGGGCCTGATGAAACATCAGGTGGAACAGGCCTGCGCCGACCTGCACGGTGTGCACGCGGAAAGCCTGGTGAATGACACCCTGTGCAATCTCTACGACGGTATTCCGGAAAATGACGTGCTGTCGGCACTGGTGATGACCGCACGCGGCCGTATTGAACAGGAGCCGGACTACAGCGCCGTGACGGCCCGCCTGTTGCTGGAGCAACTCCGGCTGGAAGCCGGCCGCGCCCTGGAACTGCCCTTGCAGTTCTCATTGGCCGAGATGTATCCCCAGGCGCTGTCGGTCTATATCGACGCCGGTATCCGCCATGAACTGCTCGCCCCTGAGATGGCGAGCTTTGATTTGGCAAGGCTGGGCGATGCCCTGCAACCCGAACGCGATCGGCAGTTTGGTTTCCTGGGCCTGCAAACCCTTTATGACCGCTACTTCATCCACTGGAACGGCCATCGCCTGGAGCTGCCCCAGGTATTCTTCATGCGGGTAGCGATGGGGCTGGCGCTGAAGGAAGATGACCCCAACGCACGCGCCATCGAATTCTACAACCTGCTGTCTTCCTTCGACTACATGGCGTCAACGCCGACCCTGTTCAACAGCGGCACCCGGCACTCGCAGCTGTCGTCCTGTTACCTGACCACCGTCAGCGATGACCTGGGCAACATCTATGGCTCGGTCCGGGACAATGCCCTGTTGTCGAAATGGGCCGGCGGACTGGGCAACGACTGGACCCCGGTGCGGGCCATGGGTGCCCACATCAAAGGCACCAACGGTAAAAGCCAGGGCGTGGTGCCGTTTCTGAAAGTGGTGAATGACACCGCCGTTGCGGTCAACCAGGGCGGCAAGCGTAAGGGGGCGGTGTGCGCCTACCTGGAAAGCTGGCACCTGGACATCGAAGAGTTCCTGGAGCTGCGCAAGAATACCGGCGACGAGCGCCGCCGCACTCACGACATGAACACCGCCAACTGGGTACCGGACCTGCTGATGGAACGGATGCGGGACGACGCCGACTGGACCCTGTTCTCCCCCAACGACACTCCGGACCTGCACGATCTGTACGGCAACGCCTTCCGCACCCGGTACCAGGAATACGAAGCCATGGCGGCGCGGGGCGAACTAAGCCTGTTCAAAACCACCCCAGCCAAACAGCTGTGGCGCAAGATGCTGACCGTGCTGTTTGAAACCGGCCATCCCTGGATCACCTTCAAGGACCCCTGCAACCTGCGCTCACCCCAGCAGCATCAGGGCGTCGTGCACTCATCGAATCTATGCACCGAAATCACCCTCAACACCAGTGAAAACGAGATCGCCGTCTGCAATCTGGGCTCCATCAATCTGGCGGCCCACATCAAAGGCGGTGAGCTGAACGTGCAGCAGTTGGAACAGACCATCAACATCGCCGTGCGGATGCTTGATAACGTCATCGACATCAATTATTACGCCGTGCCGCAAGCGCGCGAATCCAATCTGCGCCACCGCCCGGTGGGTCTGGGGATCATGGGCTTTCAGGATGCGCTCTATGCCCTGAAACTGCCTTACGCCAGCGCCGAAGCAGTGGACTTTGCTGATCTCACCATGGAGCAGATCAGCTACTTCGCAATCCGCGCGTCTGCCGAGCTGGCGGCCGAGCGGGGCGCCTATCCGACCTACGAGGGCTCGTTGTGGTGCCAGGGCATCTTGCCAATCGATTCTATCGAGCATTTGAAAGCCGGACGCCGTGATGGCGAGCTGGTGCTGAACACCGACAGCCGCCTGGACTGGAGCGGCGTCAGGAACAAGGTGCGGCAACACGGCATGCGCAACTCCAACGTCATGGCCATCGCTCCAACGGCGACCATTTCCAACATTGTCGGGGTGTCCCAATCCATCGAACCGGCGTACCAGAACCTGTTCGTCAAATCGAACCTCTCCGGCGAGTTCACCGTGGTCAATACGGCCCTGGTCAACGACCTCAAAGCCCAAGGCTTGTGGGATAACGTCATGGTCAACGACCTCAAATACTTCGACGGTTCGGTACAACAGATTGATCGCGTACCCGCCGCGCTCAAAGCGCTTTATGCCACTGCCTTCGAGATCGACTCCCGCTGGCTGGTCGAAGCCGCCGCCCGGCGCCAGAAATGGCTCGACCAGGCCCAGAGCCTCAACCTTTACATGGCCGAAGCGTCCGGGAAAAAGCTGGATGCGCTCTACCAGCTGGCTTGGGAGCGGGGCCTCAAAACCACCTACTACCTGCGCTCATTGGGCGCGACCGGCGCCGAGAAAAGCGTACCGGTAGCCGCCCCGGCACCACAGGTTTGTTCCATCGACGAGCCGGATTGCGAAGCGTGCCAGTAGAGTCTGATTGGCTATCGAAATGATGCTGTCCACGGAAAGACACTGAAAAAAGAAGGAGAAAAGTTTTTGCCACGGACGACACGGACATGCACGGACTAACGATAAAAAACTATGAAATCTTTGGTTGTTGTCCGTGTACGTCCGTGTACGTCCGTGTCGTCCGTAGCAAAAAGATCTTTCTGCTTTTCCGTGGCAAAAATTTTCTTCAGGAGGAAACCCTATGCTGAACTGGGACGACGAAACCACCCAAACTGAACAACCAACAACCCCGACCAATGGCCCACGCCCCGTCAACGTCGACGACAAACGCGTCATCAACGGTACTGCCGACATCAATCAACTGGCGCCGTTCAAGTACCCCTGGGCCTGGGACTACTTCATGAACGCCAACAAAAACCACTGGACTCCGCTTGACGTCAACATGGCGCAGGACATTCACGACTATCACCACCGCCTGTCCGCACCGGAAAAGCACGTCTACGAAAACGTACTGGCCTACCTGACCACCGCCGACATCATCGCCATGCGCAACATTGGCCTGGCGGTGATGGAGAAGATGAGCGCGCCCGAGCTGCAGATCTACCAGGCCCGCCAGGTCTATGAAGAAGCCCTGCACACCTGGGCCTATCAGCACTGCATCGAAACCCTCAATCTGGACCAGAGCGAGATCTACAATCGTTACCGGGTAGTGCCGGAGATCAACGGCAAAATCCAGCTCGCCAACCGCCGTCTCGATGCCGCCATGCGCCCGGGTATGAACCTGCGTAACCCGGATGATCTGCAGGAGTTCATCATGTCCTACCTGTTCTTCGCCGCCGTGTTTGAGGGCACCTGGTTCTACAACGGCTTCAGCCCCATCTTCGCTCTGCAACGCCGGGGCCTCATGCGTGGCACTGGCGAGCAATTGCAGTACATCCTGCGGGACGAAGCCATGCACTTCTCGTTTGGCCTCAAAGTGGTGAACCAGATTCTGGAAGAAGAAAACATCACCCTGGACCCCAAAGCCGTCAAAGACATGTGGGACGAATCCGAAGCTGCGGAAAAAGCCTACGCCAACTACATTCTGCGCGATCCCATATTGGGCTATTCAGCGGAATACCACACCGAACAGTTCCGCTTCATCGCCAACCGGCGGGCACGGACAGTGGGCCTGGAAGAACCCTTTCCCGGTGCCAGAAACGTCTCCCCCTGGCTGGATGAGCAGGCAACAATGCGTAAAGAGAAGAACTTTTTTGAGACCCGAGTGATTGAGTACCAGACCGGGGTGCAGTTGGAGTGGTAAGCACTGACTGACCTTCAGCCCAACGGACTGCGAACCCCCGCAAAACCCTGACCGAGAACGTGAGTGTAGATTTGGGTGGTTCGCAGATCTGCATGGCCCAGTAATTCCTGGACTGTGCGAATATCGTTGCCGTGTTTTAGGAGCTCCGTCGCGAAGGAGTGTCGGAAGGTGTGGCAGCCTGCGGGCTTGCCGATACCGGCTTGTTTTACGGCACTACGAACGGCTCTTTGCACCGACGTAATATGGCGGTGATGGCGTGTGACATTACCCAGATTATCGGAACTCAGAGAAGGCGAGGAAAAGAGCCATTGCCATTCCAGCGAGTGCCCAGCGTTCGGGTATTTACGGGAGAGTGCATGAGGCAGACTGACAGGGTGTTGAAACTCAAGATCTTTCTGTTTCCAGGCCTTACAGATGTTATCAGCGTGACGTTTCAGCTCAGCAATAAGTGTTCCCGGCAACAGCGTTGTACGGTCCTTGGCACCTTTGCCATCACGCACTGTTATAACCTGCTGATTGAAGTCCAGATCCTTAATGCGAAGCCGACAGGCTTCGGTAACACGAAGACCTGAACCGTACATCAGTGAAGCGATTATGTGATCGGGATGGCGTAGCTTTCCGATGATGCACATTGCCTCTTCGTGGGTGAGCACTACCGGTAACTTCCGTGGCTTTTTTGAGCGAATAACCTCGCCAATTTCCCCGAGCGGCTTGTCGAGCACCTTGCCGTATAAAAACACCAGGGCATTCAGCGCTTGCGACTGAGTCGCGGCCGCAACATTGCGGTGAACAGCAAGCCAAGTCAGAAACTCATTAACCTCCCGTGGCCCCATA
>JBDNIR010000261.1:0-2001 GCA_041688195.1 Marinobacter sp. | reverse complement strand
TTGCTTTAACACCTTGGTGGGACCGCGCCCTCATTACAGCCTATATGACCACCTTCGCAGTCATCATTTCCGTTATTATTGGTTGCAGTGTCGGCATTTTGTGCTCTCGAAGCCCCCGAGCAACTAAAGTTATATTACTGGTTTGCGACACGTTTCAAACGTTCCCATCCTTCGTCTACTTGATTCCAGTCATTATGCTGTTTGGTGTGAGTGATTTATCAGTGCTTATTGCGGTGATCGTATACGCCACAATCCCTGCCACACGTTACACCGTAGAAGGGTTGAGTAACGTGCCTAAAACCTTGCAAGAAGCAGGCTCCATGTCAGGGGTTAACCGCACACAGCGTTTATTAAAAATTGAACTACCTTTGGCGTTCCCACACATCATGTTGGGCATTAACCAAACCGTCATCTTCTCTTTGTTTATGATTATCATTGGCGCCTTTATCGGTACCGACGACTTAGGTCAGCTCATCATGCAATCTCTGTCTGAAGCCAACGGTATGGGCCAAGGCATTGTGCTCGGCTTATGCGTTGCCTTTATCGGCCTGGCCGTAGACCATTTAATCCATACCTGGGCAGAGCAGCGAAAGAAAGTGTTGGGGATCGCTTAACGGACAAGTGATATTAGTCCTAAAAAGCAGCAAACACCTGGCTCCTTTTTAGGGCTGATAAATACTATCCTTATTTGTTAGCTGTATGACTCATTATCTTTACCCCATTGTTGCGGTATTGTAATATGAGGCCTATAATTTCATGATCACTTGTCGCTGATGCTAGAGATTCATTTATGGATGCTCTCTGTGGCAAATGGATGTTAAATTTAGAACGTAAAATTTCCTCCACTTGTTCATCAACAGTTGGGTCAAATTCTTTTCCAGCATAAATACGAATGCGCTGATAAATAAAATCTTTATTCACCATGAAGGGCATTTCTCTTGTTTGACATTAAATCGTTGTTCCAATAATAAATACAGTTAACGCCGAAGCACAGCGGCGCCACGACAGTGGCGGCCATCGGCCGCGCACTGCTGCGACTTGTATGCTGCTTGATATAATTAATAATGGTAGCGACAAGATATAATCGTTATATGACTATCATTAACTGTATATACTAAGCGATTTGACTCATCGATACGCCTAGACCAAAAACCGGATAAATTCTCTTTAAGTGGTTCGGGTTTACCAATTCCATCAAATGGTGAACGCTTAGCATCTGTAATTAATTTATTAATTCTTTTAAGTGTTTTTTTATTTTGCCCTTGCCAATATAAATAATCAGTCCATGCATCATCAGTCCATGCATCATCAGTCCATGCCAACAATCTAGTCATTAATTAGCTCTCGTTCTATCACTTGAGCTGCTTTAAACTGCTCTATTGACCTAGCTAAATGAGCTGCGTTAGCAGGTGATTTTAATAAATGAACGGTCTCCATTAAGCTGTTATAATGATCCATAGACATCACAACAGCGTCCTCAGAATCCCTACGCGTTATAACAGTATAATCAGCGTCATTAACAACATGATCTAGCACGGATTTAAGCCCGTTTCTTGCTTCAGTAAAAGATACTATGCGCATAGCACGCCTCATAAGTTGTACAATTTATAAGACAAGTCTAACTAAAAATAAATACATGTGCAAGTTTATGTACAACTCCGTTTGAAGCAGCTAACGCCTGAGTTCAGGGGCGTTTGAGGCGATGACTATTTTTGCGGCAGCAAAAATGGGAAGCGGGTCAAACGTCCCCTGCAACGATTTGTGTACGCCCAGCATGGGCATGAACTAATGGTGTGAAAGTCCCCTGTGGGAAGACACCGTTCAGCCGGTTTTAGCCGATTGAACGTTAATCACTAAGAGTCTGCGGACTTGAGCTTACAAAGGGCGTTCAGAACGACCCATTAGCGCCTTGAGCGATCAAGGGGCCGGACCGGAATACTTGTCAATCACCTAATAATGCCCTTTTTACCCCATCGATGTCGCATTATCTCATAAGCGTTC
>JBDNIR010000034.1:0-1894 GCA_041688195.1 Marinobacter sp. | reverse complement strand
TATGGGGCCACGGGAGGTTAATGAGTTTCTGACTTGGCTTGCTGTTCACCGCAATGTTGCGGCCGCGACTCAGTCGCAAGCGCTGAATGCCCTGGTGTTTTTATACGGCAAGGTGCTCGACAAGCCGCTCGGGGAAATTGGGAAGGAGCCAAGGAATGGCCAGACCGCTGCGACTGGAATTTGCCGGCGCGTTGTACCATGTGACGTCTCGCGGAAATCGGTGTCTTTCAGGGGCGGTTTAAGGCGATCCTGGTTGAGAAAGGCAGTTATCTACTGGAGTCGTGTCGATACAGCGTTCTAAACCCGGTTCGCGCTGCCATGGTTCGATCTGCAGTTGATTGGCCGTGGAGTAGTTATCGGGCGACAGTGGGTTATCAGCAGGGCTTAAATGCACTCAATAGAGATTGGATTCTTGCTGCTTTTGGTGAGCGTTGTGAAGCAGCAACAAAAGGTTATGAGCGATTCGTCGCTGAAGGGAAGAACCAGCCGTCTCCATGGGAACATTTGAAGAATCAGATTTATCTGGGAAGCGACCAGTTTGTCGATGACATGCAGAGACGGATTGAGGGGCCGGATCGGTTGAGCGAAATACCGTCCAGCCAACGTCGCCCCTTGGCAAATCCCTTACAACACTATGCTGATGTTGCTTCCTCTCGGAACGAGGCTATCGTTCTATCCCATTCAAGCGGTGGATACGGCATGAAGGAGATTGGCGATTTCTTTGGACTGCATTATTCTCGCGTAAGCCGGATTATTCGAGAGGCAAAACGCAAGACCTGACCTCGAGGAACTTTATCTCCTCGGCGTAGATGGGCTTTCTGGTATCATGCGCGCACCGAACGCCATCACAGGAAAGCCCCATGTCCCAGCTCCCGCCGTGCCCCCAATGCGGTTCCGAATACACCTACGAAGATGGCGTGCAGCTGATGTGCCCCGAGTGCGCACACGAGTGGACCGAAGCTGAGACGGCTGCTGCAGAAGCGGCGAGCGTGATCCGCGATGCTAACGGCAACGAGCTGCAGGATGGTGACACCGTTGCCGTGATTAAAGATCTGAAAATCAAAGGTTCCAGTTCGGTGGTCAAGGTCGGCACCAAGGTGAAAAACATTCGCCTGGTAGACGGCGACCATGACATCGATTGCAAGATCGACGGTGTCGGCGCCATGAAGCTGAAGTCGGAGTTTGTGAAGAAGGTTTGATGGGACAACCGGTGGGTTATCGACATTGGCGGTAACAATAACTAAAGAAAACCCGATTTGATCATGTCGAACATGTCCAGAATCCGCGCCACAAACTGGTCTTTCGGGCGAAAGCTGCTTTGGGTGCTGAGTGTAACGTCCCGCTGCAGGTGATCCAGTAGCTTGTGCAGGCGCCGACGATGCAAACCGACCGCCGCCTGAACTGGATCGAATATAACGCCGGAAAAGGCCGCAAACGCCGCCAATGAGGCCATGACAGCGACCATAACGCTGGCCGTCGTCGCCAGCGAAGGCTCCGGTGGAAACCAGCTGTAGTACCACCTGCCGATGGTTTCACCAAGGATAAAGTCCTGGGCGGCCAGGGTCTTTGCGAGCATGGATGCGAGCACCACCCCGAGCCCAATGCCACCCGGGGTAAACTTCTGGAACGCGAACGCGCCCAACACCGTGCATGAAATACTGTTGGTGATATCGGCAGACGCTGTCCGGGTTATCCGGTACTGACTGAGAGCGTCCGCGACCAGCGGTTCAATCAGCTTGCTAAACCGCTGGTGATCGACCGGCTTGTAGGTATGGCGCTCATAGACCGCCTCCAGCGCCTCAATCAGATAGCTCTCCAGAAGTGGGCCCTCCTGACCATTGTTCAACAGGTCCACCAGGATCAGGTGCGAGATGTGCTGTTGTACCCGGGTGGT
>JBDNIR010000005.1:0-5950 GCA_041688195.1 Marinobacter sp. | reverse complement strand
CGGGACGTCAGCGTTGGTGTTGAAGTCACCCGGCAACATCACTACGACAGGTATCAGACGCAATGGCAGCTCGGACTAAACGCCTACTTCTAGGCCTGACTCTGGCAGCCAGCCTGCTTCTGCAGGTCGGCTGCAGCGGGCTGTTCTTCTATCCCGACCGCAACGTCTACATAACCCCGGACCGCCTGAGTCTGGATTATGAGGACGTCTATCTGGACACGAATGACGGTGAAACCCTGCATGGCTGGTGGCTGCCCTCTCAAGGCACCGCGAAAGGTCATATCTACTTTCTCCACGGTAACGCCCAGAACATCAGCAGCCACCTGATGAACGTAGCATGGCTGCCCGAGAGAGGCTACAACGTCTTCCTGATCGACTATCGCGGCTATGGGCAATCTACCGGCGCCCCTGACATAGAAGGCACCCTGCACGATGCAGAAACCGGCCTGCGCTGGCTGGCGAATAACCGAGACAAACAGCCCATCACGTTGTTGGGGCAGAGCCTTGGTGGAGCGCTGGGCATCGCGCTGGCGAGTGAGTGGAGTCAACGCGACGAAGAACCCTCGCTGGACGCCGTCATTCTCGACGGCACGTTCTCGGGATTTCGCTCTATTGCCCGGGAAAAGCTCTCAGCGTTCTGGCTTACCTGGCCGCTGCAGATTCCGCTGAGCTGGACAATACCGGACGATTACGAAGGCACCGACTACATTGCAGGCATCAGCCCCACCCCGGTCATGCTCATTCACAGCGTAAGGGACGGTATTATTCCCTTTCACCACGGTCAGGCCCTGTTTGATGCCGCTAATGAACCCAAGGTGTTCCTGCAAACCGACACCCCCCACGCCGCTACGTTTGTGATACCGGCCTATAGGGACAAGGTTATTGAGTTTCTGGAACACTAAAAAAACCCACCAACCGTTTCCGGAAGGTGGGTTTCTGGTCTCACAGCGCTAATCAGATAGCGGCAAGATCGGTCGGCTGCTCGCCTTCCTTGACTTCCTTCATGGACAGTTTGACCCGTCCACGGGCGTCAACATCCAGCACCTTGACCAACACTTCCTGACCTTCGCTCAGTTCGTCGGTCACGTTCTCGATGCGACGATCGGAAATCTGGGAAATGTGTACCAGGCCATCTTTACCCGGCAGGATGTTAACAAACGCACCAAAGTCTACGATGCGCTCAACTTTGCCTTTGTAGATCGCACCTACCTCGATTTCAGCGGTGATTTCCATCACACGCTTCATCGCTGCCTGCGCAGCGATCTGGGTATCGGCGTAGATCTTCACGTAGCCATCGTCATCGAGATCAATCGACGCACCGGTCTCTTCGCAGATACCACGGATGGTAGCGCCACCCTTACCGATCACATCACGGATTTTCTCCGGATTGATCTTGATGGTGGTGATGCTCGGCGCACGATCTGACAACTCGGCACGCGGTGCTGAAATCACCTTGGCCATCTCGCCAAGGATATGCAGACGTGCCCCGTGGGCCTGCTCAAGCGCCAGTTCCATGATCTCGTCAGTGATGCCGTTGATCTTGATATCCATCTGCAGGGCGGTGATGCCCTCGGAGGTACCAGCAACCTTGAAGTCCATATCACCCAGGTGATCTTCATCACCCAGAATATCGGTCAGGATAGCGAACTTGTCGCCTTCCTTGACCAGCCCCATGGCAATACCGGCAACCGCCGCCTTAATGGGTACACCAGCGTCCATCAGTGCGAGGCTTGAACCACACACCGAGGCCATTGAACTGGAACCGTTGGATTCAGTGATCTCGGATACCGCCCGAATGGTGTACGGGAATTCTTCAATCGTAGGCATAACCGCAGCCACACCACGCTTGGCGAGACGGCCATGACCAACTTCACGACGGCCCGGAGTTCCAACTCGACCAGCTTCGCCTACCGAGTACGGAGGGAAGTTGTAATGGAACAGGAACGGGTCACGACGCTCGCCTTCCAGCGCATCGATGATCTGCATGTCACGGGCAGTACCGAGCGTAGTAGTCACAATCGCCTGGGTTTCACCACGGGTGAAAAGCGCGGAACCGTGAACGCTTGGCAGAATACCAACTTCGATCTGAATAGGACGGACGGTTTTGGCATCACGACCGTCAATTCGGGGCTTGCCTTCGATCACGTGGTTGCGAACCACTGACTTTTCGACCTTGCCAAAGTACTTCTTGACCTCATCGGCGGACGGCTGGCCTTCCTCTTCACCGGCCAGCTTCTCAACAACTTCTGCCTTGACGGTGCTCAGACGGGCATAACGCTCCATCTTGTCACGAATGGTATAGGCTTCTTCGATCGCACCGGCAAAGCCTGATTTGATCGCTTCCATCAGTTCAGCATTTTCAGTCGCTGGCTGCCAGTCCCAACGGGGCTTACCGGTTTCGTCTGCCAATTCCTGAATCGCCTTGATGGCGGTCTGCATTTCCTGGTGGGCAAACAACACGCCACCCAGCATCTGATCTTCAGACAGGCCTTTGGCCTCGGACTCGACCATCAGAACGGCGTCTTTAGTGCCGGCAACCACCATGTCCAGCAGTGACGAGCTGAGCTCTTCAAACGTCGGGTTCAGGAAATACCCGCGCTCGTTTGTGTAGGCCACACGGGACGCACCAACCGGGCCGTCAAACGGAATACCTGAGATCGACAGCGCTGCTGAAGCAGCCAGCATGCCAGCGATATCCGGGTCCTGGGACTTATCAGACGACATGACCGTCAGGATAACCTGAACTTCGTTCATGAAGCCGTTGGGGAACAGCGGGCGAATAGGACGATCAATCAGGCGCGAGGTCAGCGTTTCTTTATCGGATGGACGACCTTCGCGCTTGAAGAAACCGCCGGGGATTTTGCCCACAGCGTAGGTTTTTTCGAAGTAATTGACGGTCAGCGGGAAGAAAGGCTGACCCGGCTTGGCATCCTTGGCGCCAACCACAGTACCCAGTACCGAGATATCACCAATAGTGACCAGAACCGCGCCAGTTGCCTGGCGGGCGATACGGCCCGTTTCGAGAGTGACGGTTTTGCCGCCGAGTTCAAATGTCTTTTTTACCGGGTTCACGGTAACTCCTTATCTATCGTGTCAGTTCAGTCTGATAGCACACCCATGCGCACTATCTCGGTCGCTGCAATTCGTCGCTTTCGGGTGAATGACGAAGGCATGCCGGCCTGGAAGCTAAAAGCAGCCCTCCTGATCAAGCGGGAGAACCGAATGGCGAGAAGCACAAACAGCGGGGGCAAGCCCCGCAGTTTGTTGAGTGGCACAGCGTGTGCTGCACCACCCTGACAGATCACTGGATCCAGACGGATCAGCGACGCAGACCCAAGCGCTTGATCAGCTCAAGATAGCGATCAGCGTTTTTCTTCTTCAGGTAGTCAAGCAGCTTACGACGCTGGTTAACCATTCTGATCAGGCCACGGCGGGAATGGTGATCCTGCTTGTTGATCTTGAAGTGACCCTGCAGCTTGTCGATGTTGGCGCTAAGAAGGGCCACCTGAACTTCAGGGGAACCGGTATCGCTTCCATCTTGCTGGTAGTCTTTTACAATCTGTGACTTCTCTGCGGCAGAAAGTGCCATTACTCACCTCATTGTTTGCGATGCGAATGTGACATCCGGCCGAACCGCGCATCTCTGCAGCCCGGCTAGACAGTGACGTAATCCCCAAGGGAAAACCTCAGCTGTTTTTTACCAGACGACGGGGCACAATTTTAATGTCACCGTCTTCTGAAATTCCTTCACCCAGACCCACGAACCGGTCATTGCCGTACAGGCGAACCGGCCCCGTGACAGTCTGGTCAGACATTCTAACGGGTTGTCCGTTCAATATCGACCGTAACCTGTCCGACTCGAGTTCGAGGCTTGGAAACATCGACAGGGCGGCATCCGGCTCGACCAACAGCGCATCCAATGACTCTTCACGTGCGCGAATAGCTTCCAGGACGTCAATGGTGTAAGTCTGCTCCAGCGTAAACCCGGATGCCATGGTGCGGCGCAGTGCAATAACATGGGCGCCACAGCCGAGCGCCTGGCCGATATCTTCCACCAGCGAGCGAATATACGTGCCCTTGGTGCAGCCGACCGCAATATCAAATTCGTTCTCGCGTAACGCCAGCAGGCGGAGCTCATAGATCGTCACTGGTCGTGCCGGACGTTCTATTTCAATACCTGCTCGAGCGTATTCATACAGCGGCTTGCCTTTATGCTTAAGCGCCGAATACATGGAAGGCACCTGCTGGATATCTCCCCGAAAGGTCTCAAGCACACTTTCAAGGCGGGCTTCTGTCAGATCAGACGGCACAGCTTGTTCAAGCACGACCTTGCCTTCGCTGTCACCTGTCTCAGTGGTGACGCCCATCCGGGCCGTTGCCACGTAAGCCTTGTCGCTGTCGAGCATCATCTGGGAAAACTTGGTTGCTTCTCCAAAACAAAGCGGCAGGACACCGGTCGCCAACGGGTCCAGTGCCCCGGTATGGCCGGCTTTGGCGGCACCAAACAGGTGCTTTACCTGCTGCAGAATGCCGTTAGAAGTCAAGCCTATCGGCTTGTCGATAACCAGTATGCCGTTAACATCGCGGCCTTTACGCCGGCGATTCAATCTTTTGGCTCCGTGGCGTCATCAGGCTCGTCACCAGAACTATCTTCCTGATTGACGACAACGGCAGACTTCTTCCCGACCGCCTCGTTGATCAAAGCGTCCATGTGACGACTCTTGCCAAGCAGGGCGTCAAAGTGAAACCGCAGGTTAGGCACCATGCGGAGCTTCATCGCGCGGCCCAACTGACCACGGAGAAAGCCCGCGGCCTTGTTGAGCACAGCGAGCGATTCTTTCACGGACTCTGATTCCGCCGTCAACTCTTCGGTGGTCAGCAGTGACACATAGATATCAGCGTATCCCATGTCACGGCTCACTTTTACTGCGTTGACAGTCACCATTCCGACTCTCGGGTCTTTGATATCCCGCTGAATCATCTGAGCCAGTTCACGCTGTATCTGATCGCCAATCCGATCAATACGGCTAAATTCCTTGGGCATAATAAGGCCTGCAATAGTCAGGGCGCCCTGTCACCAGGGCGCCCTGTGTCAATCAATCATCATCTGGCTTCGTTCAGCCTGCGGATTCCAGCTTGCGCTCGACTCTGACACGGTCGAATACCTCAATCTGGTCACCCACTTTGACGTCGTAGCCTTTAACACCAATACCACATTCCATGCCGTTGCGGACTTCAGCGGCATCATCTTTGTAACGACGGAGAGATTCCAGCTCGCCTTCAAAGATAACCACGTTGTCCCGCAGTACACGGATCGGCTTGTTACGGTAAACCGTACCTTCCGTAACCATGCAGCCTGCAACTTGGCCAAACTTCGGTGAACGGAAGGTCTCACGCACGTCCGCAATACCAATGATATCTTCACGGAACTCCGGCGCCAGCATACCGGTCAGCGCTGCCCGCACGTCATCGATCATGTTGTAGATGATGCTGTAGTAACGAAGATCGAGACCTTCCTGCTCAACCAGACGCTTGGATGCAGCATCCGCACGGACGTTAAAGCCGAAGATAACGGAGTTAGTAGCCATCGCCAGACTGACGTCGGTTTCCGCAATACCACCGACACCGGAGGTGACAATCTTAACCTGCACTTCGTCATTGCCCAGATCCTGAAGCGCCTTGGAAATGGCCTCTAGTGACCCGCGCACGTCAGTTTTAAGCACAACGTTGAGGGTTTTGACCTCATCTTTGCCCATATTTTCAAACAGGTTCTCGAGCTTGGCTGCCTGTTGACGCTGCAGACGGCTTTCACGCTCCCGGCCCTGACGGAATTCCGCCAGTTCTTTCGCCTTGCGCTCATCCGCCACGGCGAAGAACTCATCGCCAGCATCCGGTGTGCCGTTCAGGCCCAGAATCTCAACAGGAATCGACGGGCCGGCTTCCTTGGAGG
>JBDNIR010000260.1:0-12279 GCA_041688195.1 Marinobacter sp. | reverse complement strand
TGATGCAGCTGGGCTTGAAGAGCGGTTGGGCCAGGTGTTACCCGTTCTCGGGCCATACTGTGTCTCAAACACCGTGAGCGAGGCGCTTGATCTCGCATTGTGCGAGGCCGATGTGAACGACATCGTAATCGTGTTCGGTTCCTTTTTTGCCGTCGCTGAAGCCAGAAGCCACTTTAAAGTGGTTTGATTCAGATGTGGAACGTTATTAAAGATCAGTCATGGACTGGCTGGACTTTTGAGTTATTGCCTGTCGCCGGTTAGTATCCGCACAGGTTGGCAGTTAAGTGGCCCGGTTTTCGGGCGGTGAAATTTACAGGAGGAGCAGTTAACGTGGATGGACTCAAGCAACGGGTAATCGGGGCTGTGGTTCTGGTGTCACTGGCGGTTATCTTTGTGCCAATGCTTTTTGACGAACCGCATACCGAACGTTCATCTCGCGTAATCGATATTCCTGAACAGCCGCCATTTCCGGCAGTAGAGGCGCCGCCGGTGCTTGATGAAGAAGCGCCTTCCTACCGTCTGGAGGAGCCTGCGTCGGATGCCGTAGTGCGGCAGCCAACACCTGATTCCGAGTTGGCCCCGGCTCCTGAACCGGCGCAACCCGAGCCAGACTCAGAACCTGCGCCGGAGACCGGGTCAGCAGAGTTCGCCCGTTCCCTTGAAGGTGCCTGGGTGGTTCAGTTGGGTAGCTTTGGTAACGCAGACAATGCTCGCCGCCTTCGTGACAACGTGCGCGAGAAAGGCTATGACTCCCATATTCAGCGGATTGAGCGGGGCGACACCACCTTTACCCGGGTTTTCTCGGGCCCCTTTACTGAGAAAAGCGATGCCGAGAAAGCCAAAAAGACTTTGGATGCAGAGTTCGGTGTCAATGGCCTCGTTACGTCCGGAGATCGGTAAGCTTCGGACTTTCCCCCTTTACCTGTTTGGTGTGACCGGGTTTCCTGATAGAATCTTCGCTCTCGTTTTGCCATTGAGTTGCTCATGAATGCGCTGATCTGGATTGATTGGGTCATCATCGCCCTGATTGCGGTATCCACCCTTATCAGTCTCAAGCGCGGCTTTGTCAAAGAGGCGCTCTCGTTGGTGAGTTGGGTCGCCGCGTTCATTCTGGCCCGCACCTTTCATCCCCAGATGCAGTCCTTGCTGGAAAGTACCGTAGAAACTCCAATGGTGCGGTTGATTGCGGCCTTTGCCATCCTGTTTTTCGGTACACTTATTGTCGGGGCGATCATTAACAACATGATTGGTCACCTTGTTCGGGCAACGGGGCTTACGGCGACGGATCGCGTATTGGGGATGGGCTTTGGTATGCTCCGGGGCGTTGTTGTGGTGATTGTTGCGATTGCGTTTACGCGTTATACACCGCTGTCAAACGATACCTGGTGGCGAACATCCATAATGATTGAACGTCTGGCCGTGGTCGAAGACTGGTCACGCCGTACTCTGGGGGATGAATTCGGTCGGCTTCTGGGTCCGGCGTCCTCCGGTGAGCCTGACGGGGCAGCGTCTGAAACGTCGTCTCGCTAATATTCAGTTTCTAATGCTCTGGAGAACGCAGCATCCATGTGTGGAATAGTCGGCATTGTCAGTACCACCAACGTAAATCAGACGATTTACGATGCGTTGACGGTTTTACAGCACCGGGGCCAGGATGCAGCGGGTATCGTGACCTTTCAGAATGAGCGCTTTTTCCTGAGAAAGGATAACGGCCTGGTTCGGGATGTGTTCCGCACCCGCCATATGCGGCGTCTGGTGGGCAATGTCGGCATAGGCCATGTTCGTTATCCGACCGCTGGAAGTTCCAGTTCGGCTGAAGCGCAACCGTTTTACGTTAACAGCCCCTACGGGATTACGTTGGCGCACAACGGTAACCTGACCAACGCTGACGATCTCAGTCGGGACCTGTTCCGCACTGATTTGCGCCATATCAACACCAATTCTGATTCAGAAGTTTTGCTGAACGTGTTCGCCCATGAGCTGCAAAAACAGGGCAAACTTGACCCGACTAAAGATGAGATTTTTGCGGCAGTCCGATCGGTCCACCGGCGTTGCCGTGGCGCCTACGCGGTCATTGCCATGATTACCGGTTACGGTATTGTCGGGTTCCGTGATCCGAAAGGTATTCGTCCGGTTTGCTACGGGGTCCGCAAGACCGAATCCGGTGAAGAGTTCATGATAGCGTCCGAAAGCGTGGCGCTCAGCGCGGCTGGTTTCAGGCTGGTTCGAGACATTGCACCGGGGGAAGCGGTGTACATTGAAACCGACGGTACCTTGTATGCCGAGCAGTGCGCCGAGGATCCTCACCTGATTCCGTGTATTTTTGAGCACGTCTATTTTGCCCGTCCGGATTCCATTATGGATAAGGTGTCGGTCTATAAGGCCCGCCTCAGAATGGGTGAAACTCTGGCAGAAAAAGTTCTCAGAGAGCGACCGAATCACGATATCGACGTAGTTATGCCCATCCCTGACACCAGCCGGACCTCCGCGATGCAAATGGCGCACAGGTTGGGCGTCAAATTCCGGGAAGGCTTCATCAAGAACCGCTACATTGGCCGTACATTCATCATGCCCGGGCAGACCCTGCGCAAGAAGTCCGTACGCCAGAAACTGAACCCCATCGATCTGGAGTTCAGAGGCAAGAATGTGATGTTGGTGGACGATTCAATTGTGCGGGGCACCACCTGTAAGGAAATAGTGCAAATGGCGCGCGACGCCGGGGCCCGCAAAGTCTACTTTGCATCCGCCGCGCCCCCGGTTCGCTACCCGAATGTCTATGGTATTGATATGCCGGCAGCCAGCGAACTGATTGCCCATGATCGCAGTATTGAGGAAATACAGACATTGATTGGAGCCGACTGGCTTCTGTATCAGGATCTGGAAGACCTGATTGCCTCCGTGAGCGATGTGAACCCGGATATCGAACGCTGGGAATGTTCGGTGTTCGATGGTGATTATGTTACCGGTGACATTGACAAGGCCTACCTGCAACGCTTGGAAGAGCAGCGTTCCGACGACAACCAGTCAAAGAACAATGCTGGTCAGGACATGGATAACGGCATGGATAACGGCATCATCGACCTTTATAACGACGAAGATTGAGGCACTGAATTATGACCTACCGTCGTGAAGAGCATGACTGGATTCCGGAATCAGACCTGGAAGGAGTCTCGGTAGACACACTGGCTGTCCGTGCTGGCCAGATCAGAACCGGCCAGCTTGAACATAGCGACGCCATATTTCCGACCTCCAGCTTTGTATACGGCAGTGCGGCCCAGGCAGCGGCCCGGTTTTCCGGTGAGGAGCCGGGCAACATCTACTCCCGGTTTACCAACCCAACCGTTCAGGCTTTTGAAGCCAGAATTGCGGCGATGGAAGGCGGTGAGCGTGCAGTGGCTACTTCGTCCGGCATGGCCGCGATTCTGGCCACCTGTATGGGGCTGCTAAAAAGTGGCGATCACGTCATTTGCTCAAGGGGTGTTTTCGGCACTACCAATGTGTTGTTCCAGAAGTACATGGCCAAATTCGGTCTCGAAACGACCTTTGTCTCGTTGACGGACATGGATGCCTGGGAATCGGCGATTCGGCCGGAAACCCGAATGTTGTTCATCGAAACGCCCTCCAATCCATTATGCGAAGTGGCGGATATGTCCGCCCTCTCTGCTTTGGCCAAGGCTGCCGGGGCTTTGTTTGTGGTGGATAACTGCTTTTGTACACCGGTGTTGCAACGTCCTTTTGAGTTTGGTGCGGACATAATCATTCACTCTGCCACCAAATACCTTGATGGCCAGGGACGTTGTGTGGGCGGTGCCGTCGTAGGCCCCAGTAAACTGATGGAAGAAGTTTACGGATTCCTCAGGTCCGCGGGCCCAACCATGAGTCCGTTTAACGCCTGGGTATTCCTTAAGGGTCTGGAAACCTTACCGATTCGTATGCGCGTCCATTGTGACAATGCGCTAGAGTTGGCGGTATGGTTAGACCAGCAGCCGGGTATTGAGCGGGTGTTCTATGCAGGTCTCAAGAGCCATCCACAGCACGAATTGGCGGCGCGGCAGCAAAGCGGCTTTGGCGGCGTGCTTTCGTTTACGGTTAAGGGTGAGCGGGAGGCAGCTTGGGCGTTTATTGACGCAACCCGCATGATTTCTATTACGGCAAATCTGGGTGATGTGAAAACCACCATCACCCATCCAGGGACAACGACTCACGGTCGTTTGTCGCCGGAAGACAAGGCCAGCGCCGGTATCACCGACAACCTCGTCAGGATTTCCGTAGGTATAGAGTCATTAGATGATATCAAGACCGATCTGAAACGCGGGCTCGCAGCACTGGCTGAGTAATGTATTACCCTGCATGTCAGGGCAGTACCCGGGTTTTCAGGCTAAATGGAAAAGCAAGGGAATATCTGAGCATTCATGGCTGAGCCAAAAAAGGTGAATAAAACGCCTGAACTGACTGAAAATCAACAGCGCTTTCGCCGTCTCGTCGCTCAGGGTGCCCGGGAGGGCGCCGTAATTGCGCTGGTCGCCCTGTGTATATACCTGAGCATGGCGCTGCTGACGTTCGGCAGTAGTGATCCCGGTTGGGCCAGCATAGGCCACGAAACCCAGGTCTCCAACTATGCTGGCCGCACCGGTGCCTGGCTCGCGAGTCTGCTGATGGATTTCTTTGGCCATGTGGCGTTTCTGTTTCCGGTGATGATTGCCGGTTATGCACTGATGCTTGTACGCCTTCGCCATGAGCCACTGGATCTGCACTGGCCATTGTTTATGGTGCGGTTCGGCGGCTTCCTGTTAATTCTGTTGTCTGCATCAAGCCTGTTGTCGCTTTATTCAGTGTTGGGCCTGGAGGCATCCTCCGGCGGGGTGCTGGGAGTAGAAGTTTCCGAGGCCATGGTACGGCTCTTTAATTTGCCTGCTACCACCTTGTTATTAGTTGCTATTTTTCTGTTCGCTTTGACCGTCGCGCTCGGACTTTCGTGGTTCCGTTTAATGGATCGGGTGGGCTCTATAACTATCCGGTGCCTTGAGACTGCCCGCGCGATGTTTTTGCCAAATCTGGAAAAAGATGCCAAGTCTGATTTGAAATCGCCAGCACCCCAGCGGGATATTTCAGCCCGATTACCGCCAAAATCCTCAGCGAGGAAGCCGGAGCCGCCGCTCCTCAGTGACCGGGTGCCCGAAGCAGGGGAGAAGCGTGTCTGGTGGCAGCGCCTGTTCGGTATTGGTAAAGCCAAAAAAGCAGACACTTCGCAAAAACCGCGTAAAGAGCCCGGGTTTGATGATGTGGCAGCCCTGGGGGAGGAACCGGCCCGTATCGAGAGCTTTTCCTCCCGGGAAGCAAAAGACGCCGAAACGTATGAGCCGATGTCAGTAAACACCACCAATGGATCCGGTAAAGCTTCCAGGATGGCAGGGGTGGTCCCAAAATCGCTCAAGATTTCTCCGTTCAAACGTGATGAAACACAGCAGGCGCCGAAAGGTGAATCCCAGCCTTCTCTGTTCGACGACATCGAGAGCGAAATTCCTCCGATTTCCCTATTGGATCCGCCTGAAGAGCACAAGGAAAGAGGCTACTCCAAGGAATCGCTAGAACATATGTCGCGTCTGCTGGAGGAGAAGCTTGCAGATTTCGGCGTGTCTGTTGAGGTGGTGGAGGTCAATCCGGGCCCGGTGATTACTCGCTTTGAGATCAAGCCGGCTGCCGGGGTGAAAGTTAGCCGTATTTCCAACCTTGCGAAGGATTTGGCGCGGTCACTGGCGGTACTGAGTGTGCGAGTGGTCGAGGTAATTCCCGGAAAATCGGTGGTGGGCATCGAGATTCCCAACGAAGAGCGGGAAATGGTTCGCCTGAGTGAAGTACTGATTTCAAGGGTTTTTCAGGAATCGTCGTCGGCGCTGACGCTTGCTCTGGGTAACGATATTGGTGGTAACCCGATGGTCGCTAACCTGTCAAAAATGCCCCATTTGCTGGTTGCGGGTACCACCGGTTCGGGTAAATCCGTCGGTGTAAACGCGATGATTCTCAGCATGCTGCTCAAGGCCACGCCCGATGAGGTCCGCTTCATAATGGTGGACCCGAAGATGCTGGAATTGAGCATCTACGATGGCATACCGCATTTGCTGGCACCGGTGGTTACCGATATGAAAGAAGCAGCCAATGCCCTGCGTTGGTGTGTTGCGGAAATGGAGCGTCGTTACAAGCTGATGGCGAACCTGGGCGTCCGCAACCTGGCGGGTTACAACCGCAAGGTAAAGGATGCCCAGGAAGCCGGAGAGCCTTTGAGGGACCCGTTCTGGAAACCAGATGAATACCTGGATAGTGAAGAGCAGTTTCGCCCCGAGCTCGAAAAATTACCCTTTATTGTGGTGGTGATCGACGAATTTGCTGACATGATAATGATTGTTGGTAAAAAGGTCGAAGAGCTGATTGCCCGGATAGCCCAAAAGGCCAGGGCAGCAGGTATCCACCTGATATTGGCGACCCAACGTCCATCGGTGGACGTTATCACTGGCTTGATCAAGGCCAATATTCCGACCCGGATTTCGTTCCAGGTGTCATCCAAGATTGACTCCCGGACAGTGCTGGATCAGGGTGGCGCGGAACAGTTGCTGGGCCATGGTGACATGCTTTATCTGCCGCCGGGCTCCGGCCTTCCGGTTCGTGTCCACGGCGCGTTTGTCGATGATGACGAGGTTCACCGGGTGGTCAGTGCCTGGAAAGCGCGAGGTGAGCCGGTTTTCGTCGACGACATACTCAATGGTGCCGAGGGTGAGCATTTGCCCGGTGTCCCGAGCCTGTCCGAAGGCGGTGACAGCGAATCTGATGCGCTGTTTGATGAAGCAGTGGCATTTGTGACTGAAGGCCGTCGGGTTTCCATTTCATCGGTACAACGTAAATTCAAGATCGGCTACAACCGTGCTGCCAACCTGGTAGAGGCCATGGAGGCATCGGGTGTTGTCAGTTCAGCTGGTCATAACGGCGCCCGGGAAGTTCTGGCACCGCCACCACCGAGAGACTAGGAGAGCGAACGATGGGAATGAAGCAGTTTGGAATGCTGATACTGGCATTGACGATGGGCGTTGCCGCTGCCAAGGCTGACGATAATGCGGCAGCAGAACAGCTGGCAGCAGAGCTGAAAGGGTATACCACCTATCAGGCGGACTTCATTCAGATTGTGGTGGATGGCAACGGTAGCGAAGTTCAGGAAAGCCGTGGCTCGCTGAAGGCCAAGCGTCCGGGATTGTTTTATTGGGAAACCGAACGCCCCATGGCGCAGTTCATTGCCTCCAATGACGAGAAAGTCGAGGTTTACGATCCCGATCTGGAACAGGTAACCATTCACGCGTTGGATCAGCAAGCTGCCAACACACCGGCCATGCTGCTGAGCGGTGAGGTTGACAATCTGTCCGAAAATTACGATGTCTCGGTTCGCGCTATCGGTGAAAATGCCAACATCTATACGCTGGTACCCACAAGCCAGGACTCGCTGTTTGTGTCTCTGGACATGACGTTTTACGACGGTAAACTCGAGGAGATGCGTCTTGAGGACTCTCTGGGCCAGCGCAGCATTCTCAGTTTCAACAACATTGTGTTGAACGATGAGATTGCCAACTCAGAATTTGTCCTTGGATATCCTGATGACGTGGACGTGATTCAGGGCGGAAGCTGATGCAGGAAGGCCTTTTTGAGGACCGGCAAGGCTTCCAGCCTCTGGCCGCCCGCATGCGGCCTGCGACGCTGGATGAGTACGTCGGCCAAAGCCACCTGGTCGGCCCAGGTAAGCCTCTGCGCCGCGCGGTGGAGCAAAGCCAGCTTCACTCAATGATACTTTGGGGACCGCCGGGCGTCGGTAAGACGACCTTCGCGCGATTGCTGGCCAACCTCAGTGAACTGAGTTTTGAAACTGTGTCGGCAGTGCTGAGCGGCGTCAAGGATATCCGCGCGGTGGTCGAAAGGGCAAAGTACCGCAAGCAGTCCGAAGGTCGGGATACGCTGTTGTTTGTCGACGAAGTTCACCGCTTTAACAAAAGCCAGCAGGACGCGTTCCTTCCCCATATTGAAGATGGCACCTTTGTATTTGTGGGTGCGACCACCGAAAATCCCTCGTTTGAACTTAACAGTGCATTGCTCTCCAGAACCCGGGTTTACGTACTGAAGAATCTTGAAGAGGCGGACCTGCTGCAGTTGTTAAATCGGGCCCTGACGGCGCCAGAGGGTCTTAATGGGAACATTGAGGTGTCCGATACGGTGCTCGGCATGATCGCCAGCGCGGCAGGTGGCGATGCCCGAAGAGCCCTGAATATCCTCGAAGTAGGCACAGATCTCGCTGAGCCCAACGAGCAAGGCTTGCCCCAAATTACCGAACATCATCTCGAACAGGTACTCCAGACCAGCCTGCGCCGCTTTGATAAAGGTGGTGATGTTTTTTACGACCAGATTTCCGCACTTCACAAATCAGTCAGAGGTTCGGACCCTGACGGATCCCTGTACTGGATGTGCCGTATGCTGGATGGGGGTTGTGATCCTTTCTATGTTGCGAGACGTCTGGTGCGAATTGCCAGCGAGGATATCGGCAATGCGGACCCGCGAGCGTTGCGGCTTTGCCTTGACGCCTGGGAGTCCCTGGAACGCCTGGGTAGCCCGGAAGGAGAGCTGGCACTCGCCCAAGCTGTAACTTATCTTGCCCTGGCCGCCAAAAGCAATGCTGTCTATAACGCCTACAACCAGTGCCGGGCTGCTATCCAGGATGAGCCGGATTACGACGTTCCGGTCCACCTCCGCAATGCCCCGACAAAACTTATGAAATCCCTCGGGCACGGCGACGAATATCGCTACGCCCATGATGAGCCCGACGCTTTTGCAGCGGGTGAGGTCTATCTGCCCGAAGCCATCAAGAATCGGCGTTTCTATAATCCTGTCAAGCGGGGAATGGAGATAAAATTGGCAGAGAAGCGCGATTGGCTTGATCAGAAGAACAAAACAAGCCCGACAAAACGGTTTCCCTAAAGTCGGAATCGATCTGTCCGGATGGCCTAACCCATTACGACAGGTATAATGCCGTTAAAACTTGATCGGAACGTGGCACCCGAGCTGGAATCATCGGTTGCCTGTTACCCGTGTTGAACCCATCAGACACACAGGATACCCATGCTCGACCCAAAACGCGTCCGGAATCAGACTGAAGAGATCGCCCGTCGACTAGCCGTCAAACACTATATGTTTGACCAGGAAGCCTTCGAGAAGCTCGAAGAACAGCGCCGAACGCTCCAGGTACGCACCGAGACGCTGCAAAGCGAGCAGAACAAGCGTTCCAGGTCTATTGGTAAAGCCAAAGCCGCAGGCGAGGATATCAAGCCACTACTGGACGAAGTTGATAACCTCAAAGCCCAATGCTCCGAGGCAGAAGAGCAGCTCAAGGTTCTTCAGGCGGAGCTGAATTATTTCCTGGCTGGCATTCCCAATGTGCCAGACGAATCCGTTCCTGCCGGAGACAGTGCAGAGGACAACGTTGAAATCCGTCAATGGGGGCAGATTCCGACCTATGATTTTGAACCCAAAGACCACGTCAGCCTCGGTGAAAACCTTGGCGGGCTCGATTTCGAGACTGCAACGAAACTGGCCCATTCCCGATTTGCCGTTATGCGTGGCCCCCTGGCCAGGCTGCACCGGGCGTTGGCCCAGTTCATGATGGACCTCCATACCCGCGAACACGGCTATACGGAAGCCTACGTCCCATACCTGGTCAACGCGGATGCGCTCTATGGTACAGGGCAACTGCCAAAGTTCGAAGAAGACCTGTTCAAAATCGAAGGCGAAAAGCCGCTTTATCTCATCCCAACGGCCGAGGTTCCTGTCACCAACCTGGTGAGCGATACCATACTGGATGCTGGCGAACTTCCGATCAGTCTGGTTTGCCATACACCCTGTTTCCGCAGTGAGGCTGGATCTTACGGTCGGGATACCCGGGGAATGATCCGGCAGCACCAGTTTGATAAGGTCGAGATGGTGCACATTGTCCGGCCTGAGGACTCAGAGGCCACTCTTGAAGCGTTAACCGGCCATGCTGAGAAAGTCCTTCAGCTGCTGGAGCTTCCGTATCGGGTAGTACAACTCTGTGGCGGTGACCTCGGTTTTGCCGCAGCTTGCACCTATGACCTCGAAGTGTGGCTGCCTGGGCAGGAGAAATACCGGGAAATATCATCTTGCAGCAACACCCGTGATTTTCAGGCCCGCCGTATGGGTGCCCGGTGGCGTAATCCGGAAACCGGTAAACCAGAGCCGGTCCATACCCTCAATGGCTCTGGCTTGGCAGTCGGGCGTGCTTTGATTGCAGTGATGGAAAATTACCAGCAAGCCGATGGCAGCATTGCGGTGCCGGAGGTTCTCAAACCTTATATGGGAGGCATTGAAAGGATTCAATGAACGATAAAAACGATCATCAGGCGGCGCCAGATAGGCGCAGAAGCATACCATCTTTGCCCCCACGGCACAGGGTCAACCCGGTCACCCGGAGCAGTAATAATTCCGAGGGTGAGGTTTTCCTGGTGGGTGCCGGGCCGGGTGACCCGGAACTTCTGACGCTAAAAGCCTATCGGCTGATCACCACTGCCGAGGTGGTGCTCTATGATCGCCTGGTATCCCGGGAAATTATGGAATTGATTCCAGCGGAGGCGGAACTGATTCATGTTGGCAAACAGCGCTCCAACCATACCTTGCCTCAGGACCAAATCAACGAGCGGTTGGTGGAATTTGCCCAGGCCGGCCGGCGCGTTGTTCGGCTCAAAGGGGGTGACCCGTTTATTTTTGGTCGCGGGGGAGAAGAGATTGAAACATTGGCCGCCGCAGGCGTCCGTTTTCAGGTAGTACCGGGTATTACTGCAGCATCAGGATGCGCAGCCTACGCTGGTATTCCGTTGACCCATCGGGATTTTGCACAGTCTGTCCGTTTCGTAACGGGCCATCTCAAGAATGATACCTGCGATTTGCCGTGGACCGATTTTGTCCAGAATAACCAGACATTGGTGTTTTATATGGGGCTCGTGGGGTTGCCGATTATTACGCGTGAACTTATGGCTCACGGGATGTCGGAATCCATGCCAGTTGCGCTGATTTCAAAGGGCACCACGCCGGATCAGCAAGTGGTTGTGGGTGAACTTAACACCATTGTCAGGAACGTAAAAGAGCAACAAGTCCAAGCGCCCACACTGATCATCATCGGTCAGGTGGTGCAGTTACGATCTCGTCTGGACTGGTTGGGTGACGAGCCTTGAGAAAGCCACAGACTCAGCAGTAAATAGTGTAGGAGCGGTTTTAACCGCGAATAGGTGCGAGCATATCAACACTGATCGCGGTTAAAACCGCTCCTACGGGAAGAGGCCCGATGTCTGGTAAATTGTAGGAGCGACTGTAGGAGCGACTTCAGTCGCGAAATGTTCGCGGTTAAAACCGCTCCTACGGGAAGAGGCCCGATGTTTGGTAAATTGTAGGAGCGACTTTAGTCGCGAATGTTCGCGGTTGCAGGGCGCATGGAAGGCGCATTAGTTGACCCGGTTCGGCAATACATCCTTCAGTTTGTCCCGCATGTCACGCAGGGCTTTTTCCGTTGTCGGCCAGTCAATGCAGGCGTCGGTAATGGAAACGCCGTATTTCAGGTCGGCCAGATTCTCCGGGATGGACTGATTACCCCAGTTGAGGTGACTCTCAACCATCAGGCCCTGAATAGAGCGATTACCTTCCAGAATTTGATGAGAAATATCCGTCAATACCAAGGGCTGGAGGCCAGGATCTTTACTGGAATTGGCGTGGCTGCAATCCACCATGATCGATTTCCGCAGCCCGGCTTTCTCCAGAGCTTGCTCGCAGAGTGTCACATTGACCGAATCATAGTTCGGTTTGCCGCCGCCGCCACGCAGAACCACGTGGCCGTATGCGTTGCCCTTGGTGCGCACAATCGAAACTTGACCTTTCTGGTCAATGCCGAGAAAGCTGTGGGGGTGGGAAACGGACTTCATGGCATTGACGGCAACATCGAGATTGCCGTCAGTACCATTCTTGAATCCGATGGCCATGGAAAGCCCGCTGCTCATTTCCCGGTGGGTCTGGGATTCAGTGGTACGTGCTCCGATAGCGGACCAGGCAATGGTGTCCTGCAGATACTGGGGAGAGATCGGGTCAAGTGCCTCGGTGGCAGTGGGCAGGCCAAGCTCAGCAATATCCATTAGCAGGCGACGGCCAATATGAAGGCCTTGTTCGATGTCAAAGGAGTCGTTGAGGTGAGGG
>JBDNIR010000259.1:0-3114 GCA_041688195.1 Marinobacter sp. | reverse complement strand
GCGTACCTGGCTGAGGTAGGAGCTGTTGGTCCCCGCTGTGCGCGCCAGCTTGGCGGCAGAGCCCGCCTCGCCAATGAGGAGCTCAAGGTTCTTGAGTCGTGTCCGGTTAATTTTTCGCTTCATGCTAAATAGTTTAGCAGATATTTAGCACGATGATAAACAAAAAGAGGATACGGTTGGTTGCTCAATGGTTTGCACGGTGCTAATGTTTCTGCGCATGAAGCTAAAGGAATTTTTAAAGATTGCGACAAAGCGGGAACGCGCCGAAGTGGCTATACCTTGCAACGACTCGGTCTCCTATTTGTATCAGATTGCCGGTCATCACCGGTATGCAAGCCCGCTGCTGGCTACCCAGATTGAACAATCTACGCGAGTCGTTGCAGAAACATCCGACGGGAGGCTGTGCGCCGTGTCGCGCGCGACCATGGTTCGCCATCCCGAAATTTTTTATGGGGTTGATAGAGATCCTGAAGTGACGTTGGGAGGTAACCATGGCGATTCAGACTGAGGTGACAGCGATTAATGTTATCCAGGGATCGGATCAGCTAACTCATACCGAAACGATCACCTGCATTGAGGTGGCACGTATTCACAATTACGCATTGAATCCTCGTCGCCAAGAGAACCCGGAATATGACCGTATCAAGGCATCGATTCGAGCAGAAGGTCTTGATCAGCCATTGGTGATCACTCAAGAGCCCGGTGCTGAGAATTATGTTTTGCAAGCGGGTGGTAATACCCGTTTGCGCATTCTGAAAGAACTCTATGAAGAAACGGGCGAACATAGATTCTACAGGGTGAATTGTTTGTTCAAGCCCTGGGCTCATGAATCCAGTGTGTTGTTTGCCCATCTGCGGGAAAATGAGCTACGGGGTAGTCTTCCTTTTATCGATAAGGCGCAGGCTGTGTTTGAGGCCAAGCGATTACTTGAAGATGAGCTTGGGATTGATGAGCTGTCTCAGCGCCAGTTAGAAACGCTTTTCCGAGAGCGGGGATTTAGCCTCAGTCACAGCATGATTTCTAAAATGGGGTATGCGGTTCATACCTTATGGCCAGTGATGCCCAAGGCGTTGTCAGCAGGATTGGGTCGGCCACAGATTGAAAGAATTCGCGCGCTGGAACGCGCAGCGCGGCGGATTTGGGAAAGGCGTGAGCTGGGTGATGTGTCGGTGTATGACATGATATTTACCGAGCTGTGTTGCCGATATGACGATGCAGAATGGGATATTCAACCCTTGCGAGCGGCGTTGGAAAATGAAATTTCTGAGGAGTCGGAGCAGAGCCTGCAGGCCATTCGCCTGGAAATGGAGGCCTGCCTCGCAGGCAAAACGTTTGTGGTTGTCGATAGTCCACCTCCCGAGGTGGAGGTCATGGCAAATCAGCCAGTGCCTGTTGATGAGACTGGTCAGTCTGGGTGTGACGAAGCACCTGTCGGGGAAAATAAGCGGGTTGGAAGTCCTGTGGGCACTGATCCCGAGAGTCCTGACCCTGAGAGTCAAGATCCATCATTGATTACACCGTGTTCAACGGTAAGTAACCGTTCAGCTAATGATGTTGAATCACTACGCACTCAGGCGTTGGCGCTCGCTGCCCAGCTGGCTGAGAGGAATGGATTGGGGGATTTGGTAATCGCATTGCCTGATCAAGGGATGGGTTTTTTACTCAGCGATGTACCCGGTCCCGATTTGACGGAAATGCTGGATCAAGAGATGTTGGGACAAATCTCGACGTTGTGGTGGCAACTTGCGGCCTGTGCGGAAACCACCATCGCACCCATAGAGATCTTGATGGAATACCTTAAGCCGGATGGCGTATTGCGCCAGGCCCTGGAGGCACAAGATGCGGGCTTGCTCTTTAACAGCATATGGACTCTGGATCCAGGGCATACCGGCGATCAGCTTTGGTGTCAATTGAGTGATCAGGACTGGCAGGATTTGCTGGAATTGATGAAAAACTATCGAGCGCTGAAACGCCTGGCAATGGAATCGGGATTGTCTTTATGGGTGTCAGCGGACGGTGAAACCTGATGTCCGCAAATAAAGAGGCCGAGCTGATCACGGCGGTATTGTTGTATGCCCTGCGGTGTTTGGCGGAGGGGGATCAGTTGGCGTTACGCACGATGAACTTCGGTGCAAAAGAACTGGATGCACTTAAGGAAATGAATCTTGCCGACCTTTACCGTGCTGATAGCCTTCGCGCCCATTGCCTGAAGATCAATCTTAACCGGGAAGTGTTCTGGCCTATGATTGAACATCTTCGGCATCAGCGAGAATCGGATGAACTACAACGCGATCTTATCGTAGCCGATGCTCCCCTGGAAATGATGCAGGCATTGTTTGGTCAAAGTTCCAGGGAGTACACCCGGTGGCGGCGACTGTTGACCGTTGCGCCTGCAGTAGGTCGTCCACCGGAGTTGGATGAAGAGTCTACGCACAAACTCTGGTATGCCTGGCGTGATCTTGTCGATGACTGCGATGACATGACGCTAGTACCGACCGATTACCTGTTTCTACAGAAAGAAACCGGTATCGGGCTGCGAGCCATCTGGACATTGGCGCAGCGATGGATTGAATACGGTGATCCTGAGGCGCACGCTGGTCCAAAACGGTGACAGAGAATGGTAGCTGAAGAATCTTCTCTCCGCCCGGAAACTCATGCACTGGATGCCTTAATCAAGGCTACTATTCAACGCGCCAAAGCAAATAGTGATAGTGCATCTCCAGATACCATGCTGTTTATGGGGAACTGGCACCAGGCCATTCCCTCTCTGGTAATACAGGATCCTGTTCTCGAACCCGTCGACAAGTTAGTGTGGATGGTGATCATGCTCCAGGCACGGGAAACGGGCGGGCGCACGGCATTTCCCAGTTACGATAAGTTGGCCAGTAAAACCAATGTGTCGTCGACATCCACGATTTCACGGGCGATTGCGATATTGCGCCTGACGCGATGGCTGACACTGTGTGCGAAGGTTCGAGGGAAAAGTGGACAATTCAAAGGCAATGTTTATGTGCTACATGATGAGCCCCTGCCTTTTGTCGATGCGTTGCACCTTGATGCGCAGTACATGCAATTCCTTGAACAATCGGTCGAGCACCATCATGCGCGCGTGCG
>JBDNIR010000258.1:0-12277 GCA_041688195.1 Marinobacter sp. | reverse complement strand
TGCCCGGCAACCTTCGGGCTATGAGCCAGTTGTTCGGCGTTCAGTATGCCGTTTGCTGAAGCTTGTTGTTCGGCCATATTTGCCATGGATTAACTTGACCGGTTACCGGTAAACTCACACGCTGTTTGTTACGGAGTCCCTAACGGTCCGCGTTCTTGATGATTATCTGCTGGTATTTTTTTCGTCGCTATTTTTGGTTACCCGGCGTCTTTTGGCTCTGCTTTCCAGTCACGGTATGGGGACAGGTCCAGGTGCGTATTGAGGGTAACTTTCCTGCGTTACAGCAAAATGCCGAGGCTTTCATTGGTGAGGTTGAGGGTCGCAGTGCCAGCAACCTCCGGCGCTACGCTCCGACCGCTACTGACCAGGTCCGCCAGGCGCTGAGAGCTTTGGGTTACTACAGTCCCCAGATTGACTGGCGAGTGATTGACGACGAGCTGCCACGGCTGGAGCTAACGGTAAAGCCGGGAGAGCCGGTGCGGATCAGTTCCAGTGATATTCGTATTCTGGGGCCCGCTGCGGACGATAAAGACTTCGGGGAGTTGCAGACCACGCGGCTGAATGAAGGGGAAATACTCAATCACTCCCATTACGACAGCCTCAAATCCAGCATTCAGAATCGGGCTTTGCGGCTCGGCTATTTCGAGGGGGCGTTTACCAAACAGCAGCTGCTGGTGAACCCTGACGAGGGCACCGTTTCTGTGGATCTAATCTACGAGAGCGGCCCCCGCTACCGTCTCGGCAACGTCCGCTTTGAGGAAGGACATGGTTTCGAGAACCAGTTGCTTCAGCGTTTTGTGATTTTCGAGCCCGGGTCTCCCTATCATGCCGACAAACTGGTCAGGCTAAACAGTGATTTGTCCAACAGCGGTTATTTCTCGCAGGTACTGGTGGACGCCCGGCCTGATGATTCAGCCGAGCGTGAAATTCCGGTGGTGGTTCGCCTGACCCGCCGTGCCCCGCGTTCTGTGGCGGCTGGTATCGGTTTCTCAACGGATGTCGGACCGCGCTTCCGCGGCGCCTGGACCGAGCATTGGACCAACCCGATGGGGCACCGCCGTGGCGCGGAAACCGAGCTTTCTGCGCCACGACAAAGCCTGAGTACCTGGTACGAGTTACCCCTTGATCCGCCGATGACCGATTCGATTCGGCTGACTGCGGGCTACCAGCGGGAAGATATCGAAGATGTGGAGTCCGAGCTTCTGACCTTCGGTCAGCAATGGCAGCATGCGCTTGATGACGGCTGGCAGCGAATACTTTCCGTGCGGTGGGAAGGGGAGCGTTTCAAAATTGGTGAGAACGAGAGAGAAACCAGCAAGCTGTTGTTGCCGGGTGTTGGCTATTCCAAACTCAGTGCCAACTCGCCCCTTGACCCATCCCGTGGTTATCGGCTTCAGGTAAACGTTACCGGGGCGCATCGCAGCCTGTTGTCCGATGCCGACATCCTGCATGTTATTGGGCTGGCCAAGGGCCTGGTGACGGTAGGCAACGGCCATCGCTTTCTGGGGCGGCTGCAAGTCGGCGGTATTGCGACCAATCAGTTCTCTGACGTGCCGCCTTCCTTGCGTTTTTTCGCCGGTGGTGATCAGAGTGTCCGGGGGTATGGCTACGAGACACTTTCGCCGCAGGATGAGAATGGCGCAACTGTGGGGGGTCGTTATCTGATTGTGGCAGGCGTTGAATACCAGTTTCCGTTGTCAGACAGCTGGCGGCTGGCAGCCTTTGTTGATGAAGGCAACTCGGTAGACGACCTGGCTGATCCGCTGGCCACAGGCGTGGGCGTCGGGGTTCGCTGGGTCAGCCCGGTCGGGCCGATCCGGTTTGATGTCGCCAAGGGCCTGGATGAGGAATTTGGCGGCGGGTGGCGCTTGCACTTCTCGATGGGGCCGGAATTATGAGCCGGAAACGGGTGATTGTGCGGAGGCTATTGATTGTATTGGCCGTTATCATCCTGGTGCCGTTGCTGCTGGTCGCTGGGGTATTACTGGCGCTGCGCTCCGAGGCGGGCACAGCCTGGGTCATTGACCAGGTGCCGGGATTGGAGGTAGATGCCGGGCAAGGCTCTCTGTTTGGGGTCTGGCAGGCAGATTCATTGCGATGGCAGGGCTATGGCGTTCGGCTGGTGCTAACGACCCCCTATATCGACTGGTCTCCTGGGTGTCTGTGGCGCAAAACTTTGTGCCTCGACACTCTGCGGATGAGCAACATTGATCTGGAAACACAACCCGGCGAAGACACCGAAGAAACTTCTGGCATTACCCTTCCGACGGTGATTCTGCCGATCAATCTCGATATCGGCGATATCGACCTCGGACCTTTTACGCTCAATGACGGGCTGATCTGGGAAACCCTGACCCTGAGCGCGGAAGCTGCCGGTGCGAATCTCAATATAGAAGAACTTTTTGTGCGCCGGGATACTCTGGAGATTACCGTATCGGGGCGCATTGATACCCGGAGTGACTGGCCGGTAGCGCTGAACGTGGAGACCAAGCTGCCGCCACCGTATGGCGAGAATTGGGAGGTGGACTTTACGCTCAGCGGCAGTGTCCGGAATCTGCTCTTGCGGGGCCAGAGCCGGGGCTACCTGAACGCCCGGTTTGACGGCGAGATGGCTCCTTTAAATCCCGACCTGCCGGCGCGCCTGAATCTCAGGGCCGACGAATTTCTCGCGCTCGAGAGCTTACCCTCAACCCTGACCCTGAAAAACTGGCGACTGTCCCTGGCAGGCAGCCTTGCCAATGGCTTCATTACTGACACCTCAGCGTTGCTGCCCGGCGCCCGGGGTGATGTTGAGCTAGCGCTGAAAGGGCGGCTGACAACCGAACAGGCGACCGGACTGTCCCTGACGCTAGCCGCGCCCTACCACCGCGAAGGCAAAACCAGTGAACTTGCCGTAACGGGCTCGGTGGACTGGTCTGGCCCACTGGAAGCAACCGCGGAAATTGGCCTCGAGTATTTCCCCTGGTACGACCTGATACCCGATATGGCGGCCCTGCCGGTTACTCTGAACACGCTTGAAGCTCAGGGAACCTACACCGATGGTGCCTATGAGGCCAGTCTCTCGGCCGGGGTCATTGGCCCTCTCGGTGATACTTCGTTGCAGGCTGACCTCAAAGGGGATTTGGAGCGTGTTCAGATCAATAACCTGATTGTTGATACCGGCGCTGGGGGCATGACAGGTGGTGCAGACATTGCGTTTTCCGACCAGATCGCCTGGGATGCCCGGCTTGAGCTGGATCGGTTGAACCCTGGTTACTGGGTGCCAGAGCTGGAGGCCAGTCTGAGTGGCCCGGTTTCAACGGCTGGAAGGTTGGACGAAAAGGGTTTTCCAGAGGCTACGGCCAGCGTCGATATCTCGGGCACCTGGCAGTCCAATGACACCCGCATCCTGGGCGACCTGGCATCCGCCAATCAACAATGGCAAGTCAGAGAGCTCGAACTCAGAGTAGGGGATAATATTATTAAGGGCTCCGGTCGCTGGGCGGAGTCGTTGAAGGCCAGCGTCAATCTCGACCTGCCACGGTTGCGGGCGTTCATGCCAGGCTTGTCCGGTGTTTTAAAGGGTAGTATCGAGGCATCAGGCCAACTGGATAATCCGATCGGCACGGTCCAGCTCGAAGGGTCGGGGCTGGCATGGCAGGAACTGGTGACGATTGAGTCCCTGGCCCTCGAGGGCCAGCTGCAGGAGGGCCTTGTACTAAACGCGGACGCCAGTGTCCGGGGCCTCGAAGCCAGTGGCCAGACTGTTTCAGAGCTGGATCTGGGAGTGACCGGGACGCTGGATGATCATGACGTAAGTATTCAGGCAACCACCGATGAGCTGGCTGCCAATCTGGGCTTCGCCGGGGGCTGGCAGGACGGCTGGGACGGCATGCTGGTATCAGCCCGTGTTGAGCTCATTGAGCAGAACCAGACCTGGACTCTTGCTGACCCCGCTACTCTTGTTTATCAGCCAAATGGTGAGCTTCTGATGGGTCAGCACTGCTTCGAATGGCAGGCAAGTTCCCTGTGTGGCACCGACCAGGTCTTGATGCCGATGCCGGGGTTGAACTACCAGATTAGTCGCTTTCCGACTTCTACTCTTGCCATGTTGATGCCGGAAGGCCTGCGTTGGGACGCTGAAATCAATGGTGACATCGTACTGTTAATGGATGAGGTCGGCCCGGATGGTCGCATTAAATTGAATGCTGGGCCGGGCACCGTAGAAGTCTTAGCGGGAGAGGAATGGCAGACACTGCCATACGATGAGCTGACAACCTCACTTGTGCTCAAACCCGAAAGCGCGGAGCTTGCGCTTTCCCTGGCAGGCCCCGGCCTGGGTGGCTTAATGTTGGACATGGTTCTGGACCCGTCCCAGGAAGCGCTTCCGGTTGAGGGCCGATATACCCTCAGTGATCTGGATGTTTCACTGGCAGGCGCCTTCACCGAAATCGAGGAGATTGCCGGTGAACTGAACGGTGAGGGACGTATCGAAGGGCCGCTGATGAACCCGGAAGTGTTCAGCGAGCTGATTCTGAGCCGTGGACGGGTACTTGATCCAACGTTACCTCTCCCCCTGGAAGATATCGCCTTGAGCATGGAGCTAACCGGGCGTGAAGCCACTATTGAGGGCCGCTGGCGGAGCAACGAGCGCGGTAAGGGTGAACTGAGTGGTGGTCTGGACTGGTCGGGTTCACCCATTATCGATTTGCGGATAAGGGGTGACCGCCTGCCTTTCAGTTATGAGCCTTATGCGCGGCTTGAAATGAACCCCGATATTACCTTGGCCTACGGAGAAGGTGATCTCAGTGTGACCGGTAAGGTGGATATTCCGCGGGGGACAATCGAGATCCGTGAATTGCCTGAGCAGGCGGTGTCGGTCTCCGATGATGAGCTCATTGTGGGTAAGGAGGCAGAGGAGCCGGCCCTGCGCTCGCTGGATATGAACGTCACCGTCAATGTGGGTGAAGACCGGGTCAGTTTTGAGGGCTTCGGGGTGACTGGGAACCTGGCGGGTTCCCTGGCCATCGGCAATAACCTCGATACTCGTGGTGCTTTACAGCTGAATGGCGGCAACTATGAGGCCTATGGCCAGAAACTGGAATTGCGACGGGCCCGTCTGGTATTTGCGGGCCCGGTGTCGGAACCGTATCTAGACATTGAGGCAATCCGCATAGTGGGTAATGTGACCGCCGGCCTCAGACTAAGTGGCCCGATTTCCGAGCCCCAGACAGAAGTATTCTCCGAGCCGCCCATGCCCCAGAGTGAAGCGCTCGCTTATCTTGTATTCGGACGTCCGCTGAGAAACAGTGGCGAGCAGGACCAGGTCAGTCAGGCGGCGTTGTCCATGGGGCTTGCCCAGACCAACGGGCTGACCCGGAGCCTGGGCGAGGAAGTTGGTATTCAGAATTTTGTTCTGGAAACAGAGGGTTCTGGCGCCACTTCGGCCGTAGTGGCGAGTGGGTATCTGACGAAAGACTTGAGCATCCGCTATGGCGTCGGCGTGTTTGAGCCGGTGACCAAAGTGGCTCTACGCTATGGCCTGGGCCGGTATTTCTACGTGGAGGCCGCGAGCGGGCTCGCAGCTTCCCTGGATATCTTCTATACCCGGGACTTCTGAGCTATCAGTCCAGCTCGAAGGTGGCGCTGACGCTGGTCTGGATTTCCCTGGGGCCCACTTCGGAGACAGCGCTTTTGTCGCTTCGGGCTTCCGCCATCATCATCGGCATCGGGCGGCCACCGCCGTTCACGTTGATGGTTTTAATGTCGCCGCAGGTTTTATTCAGTTCCTTGGCGACAAATGTGCACCGCTCCTTGGCGTCTGCGATCGCCCGCCCCAGCGCCTGTTGATGCAAGCCGTTTTCATCGGAATGGAAAAACTGGTGCGCCCCGAGGTGGTATTCCATGCCGAGCGTCTGGGCGGTAGCAATCAGGGGATTTAGCAGACTCATGTCCTTTATCACGAAGCTGACAGACTGGGATGCCACCGACCGCTGTCTGGGCTCTTCATTGCGTTCGCTGACCGGCAGGTTACGGGTGTAAAGCGTCAGGCTGGCGTCGCTGTAATCGTCCAGCTGCGCACGATAGTCGCTCACTGCGTTGTTCCAGTCTGCTATCTTCTCGTTGACGGCGTCGGTGGCTTTTTCGGCACTCTCATGCTCGGCCGCAGCAGTAAACTGCAGTCGGGCGCTGTCTGGCGTATACTTTACTGAACCTTCGCCGGTGAGGCTGACTTCGCCGGCCAGCAGGGTTAGGGGGAGCGCAAGTGCAACAGCGCCCATCAGGGTTGTGAAACGGCCGGTAAGAATACGGGGCATATTTGATTCTCCATGTTATTACACGATCAACAAGTAAGATTGACAGCCAGAGAGCGGGATACTCTACTCCGCCTGACGGGTTCTGATCCATGCTATGTGACAACCCGGAGCCAGCTGAAAGCCTGGGTTGACCAGCATTTACAGTCGCTGCCTCATGACGCCCGCGATATTCAGCAGATTAAAGCGGTGCTTCGGCGTCACCTCCCAGTCTAGCGACCTTCAGCGTAAGCGCTCTGCTACCAGGCGCGCAAGCCAGTCTGAAGGGCGATCTCTGATGCTCGCTGGTTCTCAATTTGTCAGACATTGGGAGCAACCGGACCTGCAATTATACACCGGGTAGAGGTGGTGGCTTTACACTGGATGAAACACTGTATATATTATGTTTACTGTATATAAAAACAGGGTTAAATATGATGAAGCTCACCGCTCGACAATCCCAGGTATTGGATATTATTAAACGCTATCTCGATGAAACCGGGTATCCACCTACCCGTGCCGAAATTGCCGCTGAGCTGGGCTTTCGTTCTGCCAATGCCGCTGAAGAGCATTTGCGAGCCCTGGCCCGGAAGGGTGCCATTGAAATGGTTCCGGGTGCCAGCCGTGGTATCAGGCTGCCGGAGTCCGAAGCGGATCTGGGCCTGCCAGTCATTGGTCAGGTAGCGGCGGGTAGTCCGATTCTTGCACAGGAGCACATCGAAGATCACTGTACGTTACAACCCAACTTTTTTTCACCCTCGGCTGATTATCTGCTGCGGGTCCGGGGCATGAGTATGAAAGATATCGGCATACTCGATGGCGATCTGCTGGCGGTTCACAGCACTCAGGATGTTCATAACGGCCAGATCGTGGTGGCGCGTGTTGGTGAAGAGGTGACGGTTAAGCGCTACCGCCGAGAGGGCACCAAAGTACTGCTGATTGCGGAAAATGAAGAGTTTGAACCAATTGAGATCGATCTCCGCGAGCAGGAACTATTCATTGAAGGTCTGGGCGTCGGTGTTATCCGGCGTTCTGATATGCATTAACGCGGCTTGAGCGCTTACCACTGCAGGTGGTGTCTCAGGTAATAAAAAGAATTTTACGTTGTGCGGCCGAAAGGCAAGTGAGGGTTAACATGGAACAACTTAGCTTTAATCAGAACCTGTCTCACGTTCAGGGCGCTCCGGGCAGAGCCAGCCTTAGCTCCGAGTCCAGAGTTATCGGGTCCGTAACGGTCGGGACTGCCAGGTTGCGACAGGATGCTCCGGTAGTTCCGCAGCATAAAAGCGGGACTGAACAGGCCAAGGGTGGCGTCACTGGCAATGTGACAGAGATTATTTTACCGGCCGGCCAGGTTGAGAATTTTCAACTGCTGTTGCCAATGTTAACCCAGCTCAACCAGGAGCGACGTTGGTTGGCATGGATTGATCCACCCCAGGCACTGGTAAGCAAGTGGCAAACCATGCACGGCATTATCACCGGAGAAATTCTGGTTTTGCGATCATCTGAAGAGTATCCGGCGCTTGAGCTGGCGGAGAGGGCCCTTGGTGCGGGCACCTGTCACGCGGTGGTTATGTGGACCAGCAAGCTCGGGCGAGGCTCCCTTGAGTCTCTCCAGCAGGCATCAGCCAAGGGACGGAGCCACGGGGTGGTGCTGAGGCAGCGTTAAATATTACTTTGCTACAGGGTTCAGTGCAGTGTGTAGGAGCGTTGGCTCGGGGTATGGTCACTGTCGTCCTCATCCCAGTCAAAGTCATGATCGGCCGTGCCAACCGCCTCGATACCGGCAGCAATCATGGCTTTTGCAACCGCCATTTCTTTATCTTCCATCATTTCCTTGGCTTCAGCAGAAAACGAAATGCGTACCAGCGGTGCTGCATCATCATCAATACGTCTAAGCACGTAGTCACCGTCGGTTAGCTGAATAATCTCAAAAAAAGAAGCCGACATTTATCAAACCTTTGGTCAATTGAGCCTTATGGCTCTTATATGAATGGCTATGCGTTGCGCCCTGTTCGTGGTGCTATCACCACTCGTCATGCCTTTCTGTCAGGGTCACCAGGTACTGCTTCATGGCAGCAAGCGAGTCCGCCAGGGACGTTGCACTCCGGTCTGGACCGGTATCGATGGCAACGGCAATAATATTGTCCTCCGAAATCGTTTTTTTCTTATTCGGCGGTTGGCTTTGGCTGATTGCCATCTGGTCCAGATGATTCCACCAGCTCCCTGGCTGGTTTGCGATGGCCATGAGTTGAACGGTCTCGGGGGCTTCTTCACCAATAAGCTTTCTTAACTCATCCAGGGATTCCGGCCGCTCGGGTTTGTGTTGATAATACTGGGCGATCATCAGTAACAGACACTTTCTGGCCCTGAGCGAGAGCTCAATGGCACCTTGCAGTGTCGCCTCAGCAGTGCCCCGGTCGGGTGCTTGTCGTGAAACCTTGATAAGCGTTTCTGCCAGAAACAATTTCTGTGAGGCCAGCGTGTACCAATCCGAACTCATGGTGCATCCCGTTTTGAAGACTGTCACCAGTTTACCAGATTCCGCAGCGAATTTCGTCTGCAATCATTCACGGTGCCAGTGTTCTGGACGACGATTGAAACCACTTACGATCTAAAAGCCGGTAGCTGATCAGGCACAATCTGCCGTAAAAAAGCCCCGGCTCGCGATCGAACCAGGGCTTTTTATCAGATACTTACTAATTCGTGCGTTAGTAAGATGTAACTTCATCCGCTTCAGTCAGTTTTCTCGCGCTGGCTTCAACGTTAGCCCTCACTATTCGAGCAGCTTCCACCATAGCCGCCAACGCCCCCTCCACTTCGGGCCACTGCCGGGTTTTCAGACCGCAGTCCGGGTTTACCCAAAGCTGCCAGGCTGGAAGTGTCTCCAGGGCTTTCTCCAGTCGCCTTACCAGCTCAGTCGGTTGAGGAACCAGCGGGCTGTGAATGTCGTAAACTCCGGGCCCGATATCCCCTTCATAATTGGCTGAGACAAGATCGGCCACCAGCTCCATCTCACTGCGGGCGGCTTCGATGGTAATGACATCGGCATCCAACGCCTTGATCCCATAAAGAATATCCTTGAACTGGGAATAACACATATGGGTATGAATTTGGGTTCCAGTGGCGGCGCCGCCCGTGGCCAACCTGAAGGCTGCAGTTGCGTGGTCCAGCCAGGTGCGCTGGTATTGTTTGCGTAATGGCAGCTTCTCACGCAAGGCAGGCTCATCCACTTGGATAATGCGGATTCCGGCGGCCTCCAGATCGTTGATCTCATCCCTCAAGGCCAGCGCTATCTGGTCGGCAATGGCCGGCGTGGGGAGATCTTCCCTGACAAAGGCCCAGGCGACCATCGTCGTGGGGCCGGTGAGCATGCCTTTGACAGGACGCTGGGTGAGGCTTTGAGCGTATTTCGCCCAGGCCAGCGTAAGTGGGCGCTCGCGGTAGACGTCACCGTAAATGATCGGCGGTTTCACGCAACGGGTGCCATAGCTCTGCACCCAGCCGTTCCGGGACGTGGTGAAGCCGGCAAGAGAATCCCCGAAGTACTCCACCATATCGTTGCGCTCCGGTTCTCCATGTACCAATACATCGAGGCCGAGTTTTTCCTGACGTTCTATGGCGTCGGCGATGGCGACTTCCATCGTCACGTTATAGGCGTCCTGGGAAATAAGACCCTGTTTAAGCGCCTTGCGGGCCTCACGGATGGGCGCTGTTTGAGGAAAAGAGCCAATGGTGGTGGTTGGCAATAATGGTAACTCAAGAGTTGCCTGCTGGTGCTTTTTGCGTATTGCCACTGCTGAAGTGCGTTCACGATGCTGAGGTTGAATGTTGGCAACCCGGCTTCCCACCGCTGCATTTTTACGAAATCCTGAAAGTGTTTCTCTGGCCACTCTGCTGTGGTCAAACACGGTTTGCCAACGGGTTTCCGGTTGGCTATTCAACCGGCTCGACAGGGCCTGGAGTTCATCCTGTTTTTCAGCCATAAAGGCGAGGGCCAGGCTGATCGCCGGGTTCGGGGTGGTGTCGTTGGTTGTATTGTAAGGGACATGCAACAAAGAGCAGCTACTAGAGATCCAGAGGCGGTCACCGAGGGTGTCACGGACCGGTTGGAGAAACTGATAGATGGCGTCCAGATTGGCTCGCCAGATATTGCGGCCATTAATGATGCCAGCAGAGAGCACCTTGTTGGGTCCTAGCCGGTCCAACAAGGCCGGTAGCTGGTCCGGGGCAGATACCAGGTCGACATGCAGGCCGGCTACGGGTAAATGAGCCGCAAGTGACAGGTTATCTTCCAGGCCACCAAAGTAGGTTGCCACCAGAAGCTTAACGGGGCTGGCTGCCAGAGAGCTGTATGCGCGTTCGATAAGTGAGCGCCAGGACGAGTCGATATCGGTGCAAAGCACAGGCTCGTCAAGCTGAACCCAGGCCACTCCCGCTTTGGCCAAGACCTCAAGCAACTCCTGGTAAACCGGTATCAGTCGGTCGAGGGCGGTGTCTTTGTCTATGCCTTTGAGGTCGCTGAGCGACAGGTAGGTGGCCGGCCCTGCCAACTGCACTTTAACTTCGCTATGGATGGCTCTCGCTTCTTGCACCTGCTCAAGTAGTGGCTCGGGATTGAGGGCCGGGCGGGTGTTGGCGTCCCACTCCGGCACCAGGTAGTGGTAGTTGGTGTCAAACCACTTGCGCATCGGGCTGGCGGACAGGTCACCGCCGGTGGGGTCAGTCACACCCCGGGCTATAGCAAACACCGTCTGCTGGTAGCTGGTTAGCGAAGCCGCCCTGAAACGCTCGGGGATGACATTGAATAACACCGATTGCTCGAGTACGTGGTCGTACCATGCAAAATCGCCGACGCTTAGAAAAGCAGCCCCGGAATCCAGTTGTCGTTGCCATTGAATCTGCCGGAGTATCCGGGCAGTCTCCAGCAGGTCGTCCAATGTCGAACTTTGCTGCCAGTAGCGTTCAATCGCCCATTTCAGCTCCCGGGCCGGGCCGATACGGGGTACACCAATGTAGTGAAGACAGGTCATATTGAGGTCCTTGGGTGTTTGCGTTGGTTATTTGTGAATTGATGCTATTGTGGACCTCGCTGTTTATGAGGCAAAATCAAACAACTACACTTAATCATGAAAAATAATCATGTTAGATTTGAAACATCTTAAAACCATAGATGCACTCGCTGGGGCGGGCAGCGTGACCCGGGCAGCGGACCAGCTTCACGTCACCCAGTCGGCTTTATCTCATCAGATCAGGGATATCGAAGACTGGTTCGGTACGCCGTTATTCGTTCGCAAAAGCCGGCCTCTGAGACTCACGCCAGCAGGGGAACGGCTGCTGAAGACAGCCCGGGCTGTGCTACCGCTGTTGGCGGAGGCCGAGATATCGCTGTTTCAGTTGGGCAAAGGGCAGCGTGGCCGACTGCACATGGCCATTGAATGCCACAGCTGTTATCTGTGGCTGATTCCTTCTGTGAATGCCTACAGGCCTCAATGGCCTGATGTGGAGCTTGACTTTGTTGGCCACTGGCATCTGGATGCTTTACCCGCTCTGGCTCGTGGGGAGCTGGACTTGGTGGTCACCTCGGACCCGCAACCAATCGACGGTCTGGTCTATGAGCCACTATTCTGTTTTGAGATTCTGTTGGCGTTGGCCCTGGCGCACCCGCTTGCCAGTGAGAGGCGCATCAGTGCGGAGCAGTTAAGCGCTGAAACCCTGATTACCTATCCGGTGTCCGCGGAGCGACTGGATGTCTTCCGGTCCTTCCTCTGGCCTGCGGGGGTTGAGCCAGCGAGTATTCGCACTGCTGAGATGACGATGATGATTGTGCAACTGGTGGCGAGTCAGCGTGGTGTCGCGGCCCTGCCGTCCTGGGCGCTGCGGGAGTATACAGAATCTGGTTTGCTGGCAGCGCGCCCGCTGGGAGAGCGGGGTGTCTGGTCGAACCTGTACGCGGCCGTCCGGCATGAAAATTATTTCTCGCCTTATATGAGTGCCTTTCTCGC
>JBDNIR010000257.1:0-5010 GCA_041688195.1 Marinobacter sp. | reverse complement strand
CGGCGGCTTGTCGGCGGCCACCGTATTGTCGTGCCTATTTTTCGGCTCCATTTCCGGCTCGAGCCCGGCCACGGTGGTGGCGATCGGGAGTATCATGTTCCCGGCGCTGGTCGCTGCTGGCTATGACAAGCGCTTTGCCATCGGCGTGATCGCCACGGCCGGCACGCTAGGCCCCATCGTGCCGCCAAGCATTGCCTTGATCATCTATGGGTCGGTGACCGGCACCTCGGTCGGTAGGCTGTTCGCGGCCGGATTGCTTCCCGCCATTCTGATCGCCTCGATCCTGATCGCCTACTGCATCGTCTATTCCTCCTTCAAGGGGTATGCGCGTGCTCCCTTCCCGTCGCTTCGCCAGGTTGGCGCTGCCTTCAAGTCGGCGGCTTGGGGCCTTGGGCTGCCGTTTATTTTGCTGGGTGGCATCTATAGTGGCGTGTTTACGCCCACGGAGTCCGCGGCCGTGGCGTGTATGTATGGCTTGTTCGTTGGCATGGTGGTGTATCGCAAGATCAATCTGAAAAACCTGTCCAGCACTCTGAGCAGCGCTGGCTTGATGTCGGCCTCCTTGCTGTTGATCACGGCCGGCGCGTCGGCCTTTTCCTGGTTGCTGGCGATCACGGGGGCGCCGACGCAATTGGCCAGCCAGGTTCTGTCGCTGACCAATGATCCCATCCAGGTCATGGCTCTGTTCAACGTGGTGATGATCATTGCGGGATTTTTCCTCGATAGTGCTTCCGCGATCATCGTGCTGTCGCCGCTGTTACAACCGATTGCCGCCCAGGTCGGAGTCGACTCCACACATTTCGGTGTCATCACTCTGATCAACTTCTCGGTGGGCATGATTACGCCGCCGGTAGGGCTTAACCTGTTCGTCGCGATGGCGATTTCGAAGATGTCGCTGCACGAGGTGTTCAAGGCGTGCCTGCCGCTGATTGGACTGATGCTGCTGTCGTTGGTTATCATCACCTATGTGCCTTGGTTCAGCACCTATCTACCTTCGTTGATCTACCGATGAGGAGGCTAAATGAACGATTCACGACGTTTGGGTGAATGCCTCGACGGGCAGCGTTTCTGGAAGGACGTGCAGTCTCTCGCCAGTATTGGCGCTCTTCACCCGAAAGGCATCCGCAGGCTGGCTCTGGATGCCCAGGATAACCAGGCACGCCTGTGGCTTGCAGAGCAAGGGAGGGCATTAGGCTGCCAGGCTTACTACGATGCCTTGGGTAATGTCTTTATCCGCCGGGAAGGGAAAGATTCTTCACGCGCGCCGTTCCTGATCGGCAGTCATCTGGACAGTCAGCCTCAAGCCGGCATACATGATGGCGCGTTGGGTGTGGTGGCTGGGTTGGCCGTGCTCAGGACATTGCATGATCAAGGCATTGATCATCTTCATCCGCTGGAGGTCGTGGCCTGGACCAACGAAGAGGGCGCCCGCTTCGTGCCGGGCGCCTCAGGATCCTCGTGGTTTGCCGGTCAGCGCGATTACCACGCGATCGTTTCCTCTCTCGACGACAGCAGTATCCGCTTTAGTGATGCCCTTGAAGATTGTCTCGACTTGCTGAAGGAACATGGACTTACCTACCGCCCTAAGCCTTTCACGCCTCATGCCTTCCTTGAATTGCATATCGAGCAGGGCCCAGTACTGGAAGCACTGGGCAAACCGGTCGGAGTGGTCAGCGGCATCCAAGGGGTGAACTGGTACGAGATCGAGGTGAAGGGGCAGGCCAACCATGCTGGCACAACCCCGCGCCAAGCGCGGCGGGACGCCTTCGACGGCGCCCATGATCTCGTGTCAGCACTCAAAGCCGCGGTGTTTGATCAGGACGACGATCTACGCTTCACCATCGGCAAATTCTCTGTCTGGCCCGACTCGGTGAATACTATTGCTCAGCGAGCCACCTTCACCATCGATCTTCGCCACCCAAGTCAGACAGTGCTTGACGCCCTGGATGCAAGGTTCCATGACCTGACTAAATGTCAGTGGGGCGGTTGCGATGTCACGCTCAAGGTTACCTCTCGTGTGGCTCCTGTGGCGTTTCCCGATTCGTTGCTCGACGTGTTGCATGAGTGTGCCAGGCATTATTGCCCTGACACACCGGAATTGGTTTCCGGAGCCTTTCATGATGCCATCCATCTGGCCCATGTTTGTCCAACCGCGATGCTGTTCACGCCCTGCCGCCAGGGACTCAGCCATCATCCGGATGAGCATATAGAACGCGAAGATGCCGAGGTCGCCGCGCGGGTGTTGACGGATGCCGCGACTTCACTGCTGGGATGAGAATGTCAATTGATCTCGACCTTTCATCGAGGTCGGTGGTTGCCAATGAGCACAATACGGTCGTAGAAGTCGAACCGATCTTCGAAAGCCGCTAAAAACTGGACTGAGCTATGTACGACTCCCCGATCTTTCTGCCGCTGCGCGAGCAGTATGCGAGGCTACGCAACGGTTCGTTGAGTGCGAGCCAGCTTGCTGAGTCGGCGATCGCCAACTATGCGTCTCGCGGTACGCATGACAATGCCTACCTCACCTGGAATGGCGAGACCGCGCTGCAAGCTGCCCACGCCACCGATAGCGTGCTGGCCGTTGGCGGCGATACCGGTCCGTTGATGGGAATTTCGGTCTCGATCAAGGATATCTTCGCTGTGCCCGGCCTCCCTACGTACGCAGGCTCTGTACGCCGGTTGCCCGAATGCTGGGAGCAAGCCGGGCCCATGATAGCGGCACTTCTGCGCCAGTTGCCCAGCGTGATGGGCAAGACGCATGCAGTGGAATTCGCCTTTGGTGGCCTGGGCACTAACCCACACTGGGGCACACCTCGCAACCCTTGGGATCCGGTCAATCATCGTACACCAGGTGGTTCTAGTGCCGGCGCAGGCGTCTCGCTGATGGGGGGCACCGCGAGTCTGGCCCTGGGCACCGATACCGCCGGCTCGGTACGCATTCCCGCTTCCATGACCGGGGTAGCAGGACTCAAAACCACTGTTGGCCGCTGGTCGACCCGACAGATCGTGCCGCTTTCCTCCACCCTGGATACGCCCGGTTTGCTTGCACGGAGTGTCGACGATTTAGCCTTCGCTTTCGCTGCATTAGATTATGAGCTGAGCGGTATTCGCACCGAGCGATTGAGTACGCCCGAGTTGGCTGATCTTACCTTCGGCGTCCCAGAAAGCTTCTTCTGGGACGACTGTAGCCCGGGGATCGCCGAGGCGGTTCATGAGGCAATCAGCCGACTCGAGGCTGGCGGTGCGCGCATCGTTACCGTCGATCTGCCACGCACCGACGAAGCCTATAAGCTGTTCCAGCAAGGTGGTCTGGCGGCAACCGAGCTAGCTGCGTTCCTCAACACCGAAATGCCCGAGATGATCGAGATCCTCGATCCCAATGTGGCTGCCCGTATCAAGGCTGCCGACAATGTGCCTGCTTGGGATTATGTTCGCCGGCGCAACGTCATCGACTCGCTCTGTGCCGCCGCTGCCGAGCGCCTGGCCGGTGTCGATGCGCTGTTGACACCGACCGTGGCTATCACACCGCCGGTACTGGCGAGCCTAGAACCCGAAGGGGCGTATTCCAAGGCCAACATGCGCGCGCTGCGCAACACCGTAATGGGCAACTTCATGGGCCTGTGTGGGCTGACTTTGCCGGTGGGCAAGGACGCGGCCGGCATGCCGGTGGGCATGCAACTGCTGACGGGACCCTGGCAGGAGGCGAGGTTGCTGTCCATCGGACAAACTATAGAAAACGCGCTTGGTAACAGCCTGGTAGTTCTCGGTACGCCGCCGCCTCTCTGACAGACCGCTGCCTTGTATGTTGTCGGTCATGCTGTTTTTGACCGTTTCACTGCTCCAGGACGTGTACGCCGCAGGTGTCGCAGGTCTTCCGGAATCTCCCAGTTGCGCCCGGGAATTGCCGCAAGCAGTTCTTTTGTATAGTCATGCTTTGGATAAGTGAACACCTCGCGCGCGGTTCCCATTTCGACGATACGGCCGGTCTGCATGACGGCGATGGTGTCGCAAACCTGCGCCGCGACCCGCAAATCGTGGGTGATGAACATCATGGCCAGCCCCAGCCGGTGGCGGATGTCGTCGAGCAGGTCCAGCACCTGGGTCTGCACCGAAACGTCCAACGCCGATACGGGCTCATCTGCGATCAGCAGCTTGGGGTCCAGGGCCAACGCCCGGGCAATGGAGATGCGCTGACGCTGGCCGCCGGAAAACTCATGGGGAAAGCGGTCCGCCGCCGAGGGGTCCATACCGACCAGTTGCAGCAGTTCCCGGGCACGCGCGTAAGCCTCGGCCTTCGGGGTCCCGTAGGCGAGCGGGCCCTGGGCGATGATATTACCGACTCGATAGCGGGGATTCAGGGATGCGTAGGGGTCCTGGAAGATCATTTGAACGTCGGTCCGGATCGGCCGGAATGCCTTGCGGGACAGCTTGGCAAGGTCAGCGCCCTGGAACAGGATGCGGCCGCCTTCCGGCCGGTGCAGCCCGACGATACAGCGCCCCAGGGTCGATTTGCCCGATCCGCTCTCCCCGACGATGCCCAAGGTCTCGCCCGGGTGGATGCTCAGCGATACGGAATCCGCAGCGATGAGCTCCCGCCCGCGCCGCAAAAATCCCCCGCCGATATGAAATACCTTGCGAACCCCGTCCGCCACGAGCAAGGCCTCGCCCTGGCGGCTGAAATCGTCCCGGTGCTCAATCGCATGGGGCACGGCAGCAATGAGTTCCCGGGTGTAGGGATGCCTGGGCCGATTAAGCACCTCGGTGGCGCTGCCGATCTCCACACAGCGGCCATGCTGCATCACGGCCACGCTGTCGGCGATCTCCGCCACGACCCCGAAATCATGTGTGATGAAGACGACGCCCATATCTCGGCTGGCCTGGACCGAGCGGATCAGGTCGAGAATTTGCTTCTGGGTCGTCACGTCAAGCGCCGTGGTGGGCTCGTCGGCGATCAGCAGCTTGGGCCCCAGGGCGAGCGCGATGGCGATAAGCACCCGTTGGCGCTGGCCG